>JALENH010000047.1 GCA_022767895.1 Eubacterium sp. | reverse complement strand
TCTTAGAATTTACCAGCGTCTGCTGCTTCCTGAATGGAAACGGCTACTGCTACAGTCATACCAACCATCGGGTTGTTACCTGCACCAATCAGACCCATCATCTCAACGTGAGCCGGTACAGAAGAAGAACCAGCGAACTGTGCATCACTGTGCATACGTCCCAGTGTATCTGTCATACCATAGGAAGCCGGACCAGCTGCCATGTTATCCGGATGAAGGGTACGTCCGGTACCGCCACCAGATGCTACAGAGAAGTATTTCTTGCCCTGCTCGATACACTCTTTCTTATAAGTTCCTGCTACCGGATGCTGGAAACGTGTTGGGTTGGTAGAGTTACCAGTGATGGATACGTCTACGCCCTCTTTGTGCATGATAGCAACACCTTCCTGCACATCATTTGCTCCATAGCAGTTTACCTTGGAACGAAGTCCCTCAGAATAGGAAATGCGGTCTACTTCTTTTACCGTATTGGTATATGGATCATACTCAGTCTCTACAAAAGTAAATCCATTGATACGGGAAATAATCTGTGCGGCATCTTTACCAAGACCGTTCAGGATAACGCGAAGAGGTTTTTTACGAACCTTGTTCGCTTTCTCTGCAATACCGATAGCTCCCTCTGCTGCTGCAAAGGACTCATGGCCTGCCAGGAAACAGAAACACTCGGTCTCCTCTTCCAGAAGCATCTTGCCCAGATTTCCATGTCCAAGACCTACTTTACGGGTATCTGCAACGGAACCAGGAATACAGAATGCCTGAAGTCCCTCTCCGATAGCTGCTGCTGCATCTGCTGCTCTCTTGCAACCTTTCTTGATGGCGATTGCGGCACCTACTGTATATGCCCAACATGCATTTTCAAAGCAAATTGGCTGAATGCCTTTGATCTGATCGTATACGTTCAAACCAGCATCCTTTGTAATTTTCTCCGCTTCTTCAATAGAGGAGATACCATACTCAGCCAATACGCCATTGATTTTATCAATTCTTCTTTCATATGATTCAAATAATGCCATTATTCTATCCTCCTCTATTTATTTAATCTCTTCATCTGTTCTTGGGTCGATGAGTTTGACAGCATCATCCACACGGCCGTACTGTCCGCAGGCTTTCTCATATGCTGTGTTCGGATCATCACCCTTCTTGATGAAGTCAGTCATTTTACCAAGGCTTACGAACTTGTAACCAATAATCAGGTCATCTTTGTCCAAAGCAATTGCTGTTACATATCCCTCTGCCATCTCCAGATAACGAGGACCTTTTTTCAATGTACCATACATCGTACCAACCTGGGAACGAAGACCTTTTCCAAGGTCCTCAAGACCAGCGCCAACCGGAAGTCCATCTTCAGAGAACGCACTCTGAGTTCTTCCGTATACAATCTGCAAAAACAGCTCTCTCATGGCTGTATTGATGGCGTCACATACAAGGTCTGTATTCAATGCTTCCATCACTGTTCTTCCCGGAAGAATCTCAGCTGCCATAGCTGCAGAATGAGTCATACCGGAACAGCCGATGGTCTCTACCAGAGCTTCCTGAATGATACCTTCTTTTACGTTCAGGGAAAGCTTGCAGGCACCCTGCTGTGGTGCACACCAGCCCACACCATGTGTAAAACCGGAAATATCTTTAACTTCTTTTGCCTTTACCCATTTTGCTTCTTCAGGAATCGGTGCACAACCGTGATTGACACCCTGAGCAACTGGGCACATGTTTTCTACTTCTTGTGAATAAATCATGTCGTAACTCCTTTCAGAAATTTGTACGTATTCTTAAAAAGAATACAATATTTCGACATTTTTGTCAATGTTTCACGACCACTTCGCCTTGTTTTTTGTAAATACTTCCACCGGGAACAAACCCACGCACACTGGACAACGGATATACATTGGTGTCGGAACCGATGACAGAACCCGGATTCAATATGCTGCCACAGCCAATCTCCACATTGTCCCCCAGAACAGCTCCCATTTTCTTTAATCCCGTCGGAATCTTCTCATCACCAACACGAATTTCTACGAGAGTTTTATCCGATTTTACATTGGAAGTAATGGAGCCTGCCCCCATATGAGATTTGTAACCAAGGATAGAATCCCCCACATAATTGTAATGCGGCACCTGGACACAATCAAATAGGATTACATTTTTCAGTTCGGTGGAATTTCCCACAACCGCATTCTTCCCGACGATAGCATTTCCACGGACAAACGCACAATGGCGAATCTCCGCCTCTTCATCAATAATGGCAGGACCTGTAATACTGGCCGTCGGCGCCACCTTTGCTGACTTGGCAATCCACACATTTTTTCCTTTGAATTCATATTTATCTGTCGGCAATGTCTGCCCCAATTTAACAATAAACTCACTGATTTTAGGGAGTACCTCAAAAGGATATGTTACACCCTCAAAAATTTCTTTTGCTATCGTATGCACTCCCTGAAATAAATGTTTACAACTTAACTGTTCCATCAAAATCCTCCCAATTTTGTTACTCATTATTCTTCAACAAATTACGGTTCTTAATTTCATATTTGTTAAAGAAATAGCTGTCACCTTTTTTATCCCACTGTTTCGGAGAATAAATACCATGATACCAGCTTTTACTATTAAAATATTCTTGTAGTTCTTTGGATTTGAATTTACGTCCATGTCTTGCATACAATTCGTTCTTCGCCAGGTTGATTTCGGACTTGGACATTCCCTTCAAGTCACTCTTCTTCAAATATTCACTATCACTATTCGGGAAAATGTATTCACTGTCAGCTAAATCTTCTTCCTCTTCCTCTTCCACTTCATCTTCCTCTTCGTCCACTTCCCAGTCGTCCTCGTCCTCTGTAGATTCATCATCATAATAATATGGCTCTACCGTCGGTGCAGGCGTAGGTGTTGGTGAAGGCGTTGGTGTCGGCGTTACTTCCACCTGATTGGGAATCTGATGATTAATATCTTTGCTGAAATGCAATTTCGTATTGGAACTATCAGTCATTACAAACTGGTCATCTGTCTCGAAATTGCCAGTATAAATAATACCGTTACAGGTAACTGTATAGCGGTCTCCGGACTCCGACCAGTTAAGTACAGCACTCCCTTCTCCTCCCCCTATCATCTGACCTGTACCATCTTTATTGATTGTCATCGTCAGGCGAATGTCGTTGGAATCCTTATCCTGCAAAACAGCAAGGTCTTGTAGGGACCTAAGTCCGTCTTTCGGTGTCGTGGTTGCAAACTGATACCATGTTCCCGTAAATTCCTCTCCCGAAGAAAGAAACGGAAGTTTAATGACTCCCAGCAAAATCAAAATCACCAGTGCTCCTATCGCAATAACCGGAATCGTGATTCCAAGAATTAATCCGATATGGCTCTTTTTTTCATTTTTCTGCACCGGTGGTTTCTGTAGCTTTGGAGGTTGCACAGATGGTTGTACAGCAGGTTGAACTGGTGGAGTCGTATTGTTCACAATTTTCGCAACACTTAAATCACATCCACATTTTTCACAGAATCTAGAATCCGCCAAGTTGGGATGTCCACATCTGGGACAGTTAATTTTTTGCATATGTATTCACCTCTTTTATCTTTTTGAGCCAGCACGCAATTCGCACTGACTCCGTCCTCTTTAGTATAAATTATTTGGGTGATTCCGTCAATGGTAGTTCGGCCAGGTCATGGAAGATTTTACAACTGTGTTTCGGCACCACACGCAACACAGAATTTTGCTTCTGCCGAAATTGAGGCACCACATTTTTCACATCGTCTAATATCATCAGCATCATTGTCGGTTTTTATTTTTGAATTTTCTTCATGTTCTGTGTTTTGCATTTCCTTATATTGTTTTTCAATTAACCATTTTGTTTTTAGAATTGCATCGTTGTTTTCCTTCACATATTCAAGTATTTTTTTTGTTTCTTCCTTTGTTGCACCTATAACAAAAATAAGTACTCCCACAAAGAAAATTGTTCCAACCAAAGATAATGTCATTACAGTAAACTGCTCGTCCATAAAATACAATTCACTTTCATTTATGCAGTTAATAAGAATATATATTGCTCCACAACAAATTAGTACACCTAATACTTTACAAATTTTAGCCATTTTACAAATTCTCCTTTTTACGATTTCACTATACTTCTACTAAAAATGTCATAATTCTCATCTAATCTCAGAGTGACCTTACAGTGCGAATAAGTAGGGGTCTCATCATATGGCTGAAAGATAGCCAAATTATTTTTGATTCTTGAGGTAATTTGATAAGCAAAGTCAACTGTATATTTATAATCATTCTCTTTAATAACTTTGCTTTCTTCTGGTTCAATACCCATATAGGAATCTTCTGACCAACTTAGTATCCAATTCTCACCATACTTACCAGTCCTTCTATATTCCTCTCTCTCAGCTTTAAGAACCTCATCTAAGTACTCATCTGCACAGGAATAAATGTAATCATTTGTTAGGGACTCCTTTTTTTCATGGGAAAAGTATTTCGATTTATTGTCCCAAGTTTTCACAACCATGTATCCATCTTTTTTAGATAATTCTCCTAAATCATCATCAACATAAAGTTCCATTGACTTGTCCATTTTCATGTGCAACATTCTAAAACCTTGGTGATAAAGAGAAGTATAACACTCCTTTGCCGAACCTTCTTTTCCATCCATATCATGTGCATAATACCAGACACCACTATACTTTGAATACCGATAATAATTCTGTAATACCAAAGCGATTGCAATAAGTGCCAAAATACCAACCACAATTACAGGAATTTTCTTAATCGAATATGTATACTTTCTTTCCATTTTTTCAATCACCTCGATTCTTTCGCTGTCTCCGTTGAGAAATTTTCCTGTCTGGTATAATACTCTTTTACATTCCCTCCACGTTTACATACAATAGTATCGGCACTCAGGGAAAATTCCCATTTCTCTCCACTTTTTTCTGTGACAACACAAGTAGTATCGCTGCCCTCCCACGAGACACGGCTCTTTTTATTTTCAATTCTATTCCATATTCCAGAACCTTTGCTTGACAATTTAATAAAACAGCGATTCTTCTCCTTATTGGGTAGTGTACTGTCGTAAACAACATCTTTTCCATCTGTCGTTTTATAACGGTACCATGTGCCAATCCATCGGTCACTGATCATATCCCCTGTAGAATATGGTTCCATTATTTCCAAAATAATATAGACTGTCACTATAATTATCACAACAATTATCCCTAAAGTTGCCAGAAACGACCTTAATGGGCTATATATCACATTTTTCGTAACAGTCTTTTCATATCCATCATACAAATCCTCTTTCACACTCATTCTCCTCACACATCAAGTTTGATTGGAACTTTATAAGTCCTTGCTTTATAATTATCCGCCGAAACTGTAATCGAGAGATTGCCTCCATCTGCTCCATTGAAGGAGTAAGCTTCCTGCACACTAAATGTTGTATCAAAACAAAGTCCACTTTGCAAATTGCCTAATGTGGCAATAGCTCCTCCCCAGCCACCAATTCCATTACAATGATTCTGATAAGTAAAGTTACTATTATCCGGATTCTCTTTTAGTACCAGTCCATCAAAAGAAAGAATCAGTGTGACATTTTTTAGCGTTTTGTTGCCTGTGTTTTCTAACTTAAAGTGAATTTTTGACATTGGCTGACAATATGTAATATATGTTCCATCACCACACCAAGGGTCAAGTGCAAGATCTGTTGCAAATTTCAGTTTGCCTTCTCCATTTTTATAGAAATTCCCTTTCTCCTCCCGTTCACTCTGATTCACGACATATTTAACTTCCAAGTAATCACTTTTCTCTAAAATCTGGTCCTCACAGTATTCTATTTCTTTCTGAGCATCCGTTTCCGAAGACTGTTTCAATATGCCGACGGCTTCTTCATACTTCCCTTCTGAACGAAGTTTTTTGCCATATTCAAAATAGCACTTACTTAAAATTGCGGATGCATCTGAATTCATACCAAGGGATTTTAATGTGCTGATTGCTGTCACATAATCCCCTTGCTCGAATAACTTTTTCCCTTTTTCCAAAGTTTCTTCTTCCGGTGATTTGGTTGGCGCTGCCGTGAAAGTTACCTGTGGTTGCGATGCTTCCTTCCGTTCTGATATCTGAAGATAGCAAATAGCAACAATACAGCCAACGAGCAAAACTGCCAAAATAGCAATTACCGGAATA
>JALENH010000043.1 GCA_022767895.1 Eubacterium sp. | reverse complement strand
ACGTAAAAATTATCGAACAGAATAAAGAGCGTTGCGAAGAACTCAGCATGCTTTTGCCAAAGGCAATCATTATAAACGGAGATGGAACCGATCAGGAACTGCTGCGGGAAGAAGGAATCGAGTATATCGAATCCTTTATTCCTCTGACTGGAATTGATGAGGAAAATGTCATGCTTACCCTTCATGCGAGACAGGTTTCCAAGGCAAAGGTCGTTACCAAAATTAACCGAAGCACCTTTAAGGATGTCATCAGTGGTCTGGACCTTGGCAGTGTCATCTACCCCAGATATATTACCTCAGAGGCAATCATTGCCTATGTTCGCGCCAAGAAAAATTCCATGAACAGTAACATTGAAACCTTGTATCATATGTTTGATAACCGGGCAGAGGCCATTGAGTTCCGCGTTGACGAAGCCTCCCAGGTGACAGGAATTCCATTAAAGGATCTGAAATTAAAAAAAGATCTTCTGGTTTCCTTCATTTACCGCAATGGCATGGTACATATACCAAGCGGACAGGATACCATCGAAGTGGGGGACACCGTGATGATTGTGACAACCCACACCGGATTAGATAACATTCAGGACATTTTGAAATAAGGAGCAGAAAAATATGAACACATCCATGATACGTTATATTGTTGGGTACATATTAAAAATAGAAGCCCTTTTCATGTTGCTACCCTGTTTGGTTGCCGTTATTTATCAGGAGCAGGAAGGATTTTACTATTTACTGATTGCTGTACTCTGCGGTCTTTTTGGTATTCTCATGACGATTTGCAAGCCCAAAAACCATGTTTTTTACCTGAAAGAGGGATGCGTAGCAACTTCGCTCAGCTGGATGGCTCTGAGTCTTTTTGGATGTATTCCTTTCGTACTCACACGGGAAATACCATCCTTTACCAACGCCCTGTTCGAGACAATTTCCGGATTCACAACGACGGGCGCCAGTATTTTAAGTGATGTAGAAGCACTTTCCCACTGTTCTCTTTTCTGGCGCAGCTTTACACACTGGATTGGTGGCATGGGAGTCCTGGTATTTCTGCTGGCAATTATTCCCCTGAGCGGTGGCTCCCATATTAATCTGATGCGTGCGGAAAGTCCGGGACCATCCGTAGGCAAACTGGTGCCCAAGGTACGTTCCACGGCACGTATTTTGTATTTGATATACCTGTCTTTGACACTACTTGAAATACTTCTGCTTTTAGCCGGGAAAATGTCTCTGTTTGACTCTCTTACGACTAGCTTTGGTACGGCCGGTACCGGTGGTTTTGGAATCAAAAATGATAGTCTGGCCGGATACTCAACTTACATACAGTGGGTTGTCACCATCTTTATGATTTTATTTGGTGTCAACTTCAACGCCTTCTACTTAATCCTCTTCCGTAAGTTCAAGAAAGCACTGCACATGGAAGAAGTAAAATACTATTTTCTGATTATACTGGCAGCCATCGCCATTATAACTTTCGAGATTCTGGACACTTCGGCTGGTGTCCTGGATGCGTTAACCCATGCCTCCTTTCAGGTTGCTTCTATCATTACAACCACTGGATTTTCCACGGTGGATTTCAACATGTGGTCCCAGGCATGTAAAACAATTCTTGTTATGCTGATGTTTGTCGGTGCCTGTGCCGGCAGTACCGGAGGCGGTATCAAGGTCTCCCGTTTTGTCATTCTGATTAAAACGGTAACGAAAGAACTGAATTCCTATATCCATCCAAAGAGTATCAAGAAAATTAATTTTGAGAAGAAAATGGTGGAACATGAAGTGGTTCGTGCCACCAATGTTTATTTTATTACTTATATGCTTATATTCTCGGCATCGGTCTTTCTCATCGCCTTTGAGGGGCGGGATCTCGTAACCAACTTTACAGCAGTTGCTGCTACCATCAATAACATCGGACCAGGGTTGGAAATGGTTGGACCATCCCAAAATTTCGGGATATTTACGCCATTTTCCAAGTATGTCCTCATGTTTGATATGCTTGCAGGAAGACTGGAGTTATTTCCACTCCTTCTACTATTCCATCCCGCTTTATGGAAAGACTTCATTGCCGGAAGGAAACGGAAGAAACACTAATAATCGAACAAGCACGATGGTTCTCATCGGACTTGTGTACCAAAAATGAGGACTCCTGTGCCAATATAGAAGTCCTCATTTTTTATACTCTTATGAAAGTCGCACTTTCAAAATGTCTTAGAATTTACCAGCGTCTGCTGCTTCCTGAATGGAAACGGCTACTGCTACAGTCATACCAACCATCGGGTTGTTACCTGCACCAATCAGACCCATCATCTCAACGTGAGCCGGTACAGAAGAAGAACCAGCGAACTGT
>JALENH010000033.1 GCA_022767895.1 Eubacterium sp. | reverse complement strand
GGATGAGCCACTTTCCAACTTGGATGCAAAACTTCGTGTACAGATGCGTATTGAGATTTCCAAGTTGCATCAGAGACTGGAAACTACAATTATCTACGTAACACATGACCAGACAGAGGCGTTGACTCTGGGTACAAGAATCGTCGTTATGAAAGATGGTGTTGTACAGCAGGTTGATTCTCCGCTGGATTTGTATATGAAACCAAACAATCTGTTTGTTGCCGGATTTATCGGTTCTCCGCAGATGAACTTCATCGATGCAAAGGTTGTTGTATCCGGTTCCGATGTTCGTCTGATGTTCGGTTCCAATTCCATCAAGCTTCCTGAGAACAAAGCGAAGAAGCTGATTGACGGTGGTTATGAGGATAAGACCGTTGTATTTGGTATTCGTCCAGAGGATATCAAAGATGAAGAGATGTTTATTAGCAACTCTCCGGATACTACACTGGAAGCTACCGTTAAGGTATACGAGATGCTTGGTGCAGAAGTATTCCTGTACTTCACCGTTGAAACATTTGATATTACAGTACGAGTTAATCCTCGTACGACAGCTCGTCCTGGTGATACCATTAAGATTGCTTTGGATGGCTCTAAGATTCATTTGTTTGACAAAGAGACTCAGGAGACAATTACGAACTAGTCCGACAGCCCTTTGATTTTAAGTGCTGTTCCTATAAAAAGGAATTTCAATTAGCAAGAGAATTTGATGCGAAGCAACATCTCTTCTCGGGTCGATTGAAATTCCTTTTTCTTTAGCATAAGCCCGACAAGCACCATCGTGCTTGCACGAAATGGTATTTGTCGGGTTTTGACAAGATACTGAAAAAATGTTACAATGTGGTGAAAATGAGGCATAATGTCGGAGAAGGTACCAAGGCGAGCAAGTCAGGAGGTGCAGGGATGATATCAAACCAGATTCTGCAAAATACAATTGATGGAGTAAAAGGGATTACGAAGATAGATCTCAGTGTAGTGGATACAGAGGGAAATGTACTTGTTGAGACAACTGGTGACAGCGAGGGATATGGTTCTCTTGTCCGTTCGTTTGTGGAATCGCCGGCAGACAGTCAGGCGATGCAGGGATACCAGTTTTTTAAGGTATATGATGAAAGCCAGCTGGAATATGTTGTGGTGGCCAAAGGAGATGCAGAGGATGTGTACACCATTGGCAAAATTGTTGTATTCCAGATTCAGAATCTTCTTGTAGCCTACAAGGAGCGCTATGATAAGGATAATTTTATTAAAAATCTTCTTCTTGACAATCTTCTTCTTGTAGATATTTTTAATCGTGCGAAGAAACTACATATTGAAATGAACGCAAGACGGGTCGTTTTTATTATTGAGACCAGCAAAGAAAAGGATAATGGAGCACTGGAGACGGTGCGTAGTATGTTTGCCGGTGGCACCAAGGATTTTATAACGGCGGTGGATGAGAAAAATATTATTCTTGTGAAGGAATTGGGAGAAAAGGAAACTTATGAAAATCTCGAGAAAACCGCACAAGTCATTGTGGATATGTTGAATACCGAGGCAATGGCACGGGTCCGTGTTGCTTATGGTACCATTATTAAAGATATTAAGGAGGTTTCCCGTTCCTATAAAGAAGCGAAAATGGCTTTGGATGTCGGAAAGATTTTTTATAGTGACAAAAAGGTAATGGCATATAGCAATCTGGGGATTGGAAGACTGATTTATCAGTTGCCGCTGCCACTTTGCAAAATGTTTATCAAGGAAATTTTCAATGACAATACACCAGATCAGTTTGACGAGGAAACCCTGACTACAATCAATAAGTTTTTTGAGAACAACCTGAATGTGTCCGAAACGTCAAGACAGCTTTATATTCATAGAAACACGCTGGTTTACCGCCTGGATAAATTGCAGAAAAGTACGGGACTGGATTTACGTGTCTTCGAAGATGCTATCACATTCAGAATTGCACTGATGGTTGTAAAATACATGAATTATCTTGAGACAATCGAGTACTAATGGATAAGAAAGGTTCTGACAGCATGGAGACAAAAAAGAAAGTGATTCCGATTATTGCCATGGATCATATTTGTAAGCAGTATTCTACAGGTGTGGAAGCGTTGCATGATATATCCATTCGCATCAATAAAGGGGAATTTGTATTTGTAGTAGGTAAAAGTGGATCGGGGAAATCCACTTTTATTAAGTTATTGTTAAAAGAGCTGGATCCGACAGAGGGACGGCTTTTTGTCGGTGGAAGACAGGTAACGCATTTGAAGAGAAAACGTGTTTCTCTCTATCGAAGGAAGATTGGAGTTGTGTTTCAGGATTTCCGTCTTTTAAAGAATAAAACAGTTTATGAGAATGTAGCTTTTGCCCAGGAGATTATCGGCATGACGAAAAGGGAAATTGCTGTCAATGTACCGATTATGCTGGAAATGGTGGGCCTTCAGAAAAAGGCGGATGTATATCCTCACGAACTATCAGGAGGAGAGCAGCAGCGGGTAGCCATTGCAAGAGCATTAATTAACCGTCCAACGATTCTTTTGGCAGATGAACCGACGGGTAACCTCGATCCGAAGACGGCATGGGATATTATGATGCTTTTGCAGGAGGTCAATAAAATGGGAACGACAGTTGTTGTCGTTACCCATAACAACGATGTGGTAGATGTCATGCAGAAGCGTGTCATTAATCTGGAGGACGGCATTTTGGTTCGGGACGAGAAGAAAGGTGGTTATGAAGTTGAAGGGGATTAACTTGTTTTTCCACAGCATCAAACAGGGATTGATTAATTTGAAAAAGAACCGGATGTTTACGCTGGCCTCTGTGGGGACTGTGGCAGCCTGCCTATTTGTTTTTGGCCTGTTTTATTTTGTACTGAGTAATTTCCAGAATATCATTCACTCGGCGGAGAGTTCTGTGGGAGTATCGGTTTTTTTTGAGGAAAATATATCCGAGGCAGAGATTCAGACAATCGGAAACGTAATTCGTGGGAGAAAGGAAGTTGACCACGTGGAATTTGTGTCTTCGGAAGAAGCCTGGAACCGTTTTAAGGAAGAGAATTTTGCGGGGACACCAGAGATTGTTGAAAGTTTTGGCGAAGAAAATCCGTTGCAAGATTCAGCGTCTTATGAGGTTTATCTGAAGAATATTGAAGAACAGGATACACTTGTAGAATGCCTAAAAACTGTAAAAGGAGTGCGTACCATTAAAAAATCCGACGAAGTGGCTGCCGGTTTTTCCAGCGTGAATAAACTGGTAGGGGGAGTATCTCTTGTGCTGATTCTGGTACTGCTTTTTGTCTCGGTCTTTTTGATTCATTCTACCATTGCAACAGGAATTGCAGTCCGTAAGCCGGAGATTGCCATTATGCGTCTTATGGGAGCTTCGGATTTCTTTATATGGGCACCATTTATTGTGGAAGGAATCGTGATTGGCCTGATTGGCTCTGCGTTACCTCTTATTGTACTGGCTATTTCTTATGGCCGGATTCTGGCTTATATCAGCGGGCATTTTTCCCTGTTTGCCAAGGGACTGGATTTTTTATCCACTGGTGAAGTGTTCACTGTGTTGATTCCGGTTTCTCTTTTTTTAGGGGTTGGCATTGGATTTTTGGGAAGTTATCTGACCGTACGAAAAAATTTGGATATTTAGGGGGGATTCCTATGAAGAAGAAATATGTGGTTTCTGTTTTAATTTGCTTTATGATTTGTATCCTTTCATTTACTCAGGCGGCTTCTGCTGTGAATTATGACCAGAAAATCAAAGAAGCAGAGAAAGAGCAGAAGTCTCTGGAGCAGAAGACAGAAAAGCTGCAGGAAGATATGAAAGAAATTCAGGAGAGCCGTAATGACACGATGCTTTACATTGAGAAGCTGGATAAAAAGACGAGTCAGCTGGAGGAGGAACTGAATTCTTTGGAAGGACGTCTGGGGAAGGCAGAGAAAGAACTGGAGAAAATCAAAGAAGAGCTGGCCGCGGTGGAGGCGGAAGAAGAAAAGCAGTATACCACCATGAAAAAGCGCATAAAATATATGTATGAAAATGGGAACCAGGTGTACATCGAGATTCTGTTCGGGGCAAAAAGTATTCCGGATTTATTAAACCGCTCCGAGTATGTCAGTAAAATTACTGATTATGACAAGACGATTTTTCAAAAGTATCAGGAAATAACACTTGAGGTTCAGAAGAAGGAACAGCTGCACCAGACGAAGGTGAAAGAACTGGAAGACCTGAAGACGCAGAAAAAAGAGGAAAAGCAGGCTGTAAAAGAACTAAAGGCTGATAAGAAAAAGGAACTTGAGAAATATAATCAGAAAATTGAAAAATCGCAGGATAAAATCGACGAATATACAAAGAAAGCAATTGCCGCAGAAAATGAAGTGGAAAAACTGTTGCAGCAAAAGCAGGAGGAGATTGAAAGGGAGATGGCTGCCGGAGGCGGAAATTCCGGTGGTAATGAAGGGGGGCTTGAGTGGCCGCTGCGAGGTGGTGCCGGAAGACTTTCTTCTGGTTTTGGACCGCGACGCAGTCCAACTGCGGGAGCGAGCAGTTATCATAAAGGAATTGATCTTGCCATTGCATCCGGAACGCCAATACTGGCGGTGGGGACCGGCAAGGTAGTTACTGCTACCTATAGTTCCAGTGCAGGAAATTATGTGATGATTTCTCATGGTAACCGTTTATATTCCGTGTATATGCATTGTTCTCGTCTGGCGGTCAAGGTGGGAGACAAAGTGTCCAAAGGACAAGTTATTGCCTATGTTGGATCCACAGGTATTTCTACGGGGGCTCATTTACATTTTGGAATTTCAAAGAATGGAAGTTATGTCAATCCATTGAACTATATATCCAGATAATGGAGGAAGATTATGAGGAAAAAGGAAATTAGGAAGTTCTTACTTGGATTTTTGGCTGGCCTTCTTCTGGCTGTTTTATTGGTGGTCGTAACGCGTTTCTTTAGAATACGTATATTTCCATCGGCGTCGCTGGCGGATGATATTTATGAGCGCGCACAGGTCGTTGAATCCTATATTGACCGTTATTACTGGAAAGATGATGTGTCTGACCAGACAATTTCGGAGTACGCAGCCAAAGGAATGGTAGCTGCCTTGGGAGATAAATATTCTTTCTATTATACACCGGACGAGTTGAAAAAGAGTCTGGAGGATGTGGAGGGTGATTACGAGGGGATTGGAGCCTCAGTCGAGTTCAATCAAAAGACTGGAGAAAAAGTAATTGCAGATGTCCAGAAAGGTACACCGGCAGAGAAAGCCGGGCTGAAAAAGAATGATGTGATTGTGAAGGTGGGAGAAGAGGATGTGTCGAAACAATCCCTTGATGATGTGGTGAAACTAATCAAAGGAGAGGAGGGCAAGAAGATAGTTCTCACAGTCAGGCGGATGGAGAACGGGAAAACGGTGACGAAAGTAGTAACTGTTGTTACCGGGAAGATTGTGAATCAGACGGTATCTCACAAGATGCTGGAAGGGAAAATGGGATATATTCTTGTAACGTCTTTTAATAAAGAAACGGTAAAGCAGTATGAGAAGGCAATTGATGATTTGGAAAAAAAGGGACAGAAGGGCCTGATTGTGGATTTGCGTAACAATGGCGGAGGTTCCCTGACGGCAGTCATCGATATGCTAAACCGAATGTTGCCAAAAGGAGATTTGATTACAGAAAAGAATAAGGTAAAAGGAGATAAATTATATACTTCCACCGATGAACAACATTTTGACAAACCGGTGATTGTGTTGATTAACGAGGCGAGTGCCAGTTCGTCAGAGGTGTTTGCCGGCTGTATGCAGGATCGGGGTGCAGCAACACTGGTTGGTGTAAAAAGTTTTGGGAAAGGTATTGTTCAGACGATTTTTTCTCTGGAAAAATCCTGCGGGGGTGGGATTAAATTGACTACAGGAGAATACCTCCTTCCCAGTAAGCGCTGTATTCACGGAAAAGGTCTGACTCCTGATGTGGAAGTAAAGTATACGGGAACAAGCAAGAAATTGGGTGACAAAGATGATAATCAGCTGCAAAAGGCGGTGGAAGTAATGAAAGAGAAAATTGAATAAATGAGCTGCTACCGGTACGGTGCTGAAAGGACACACTTTTTTCACAATTTCATATTTATCCATGGTTGCGTTCCGATTTTAGAAGTGATACACTGAATGATGACATTTTTTAGGAAAGAATAAAGGAGGCAATCAGAGTGCTGTCAAAATTTAGTGTACGGAAACCATTTACCGTCTTTGTGGCGGTTGTTATATGCCTTGTTTTGGGATTTTTATCGTTCCAGAATATGAGCACAGATTTTTTGCCGAGTATGGAATTACCCTATGCTCTTGTGATGACAACCTATCCCGGAGCCAGTCCGGAAGAGGTGGAAAAAGCAGTGTCAGAACCGGTGGAGCAGGCGATGGCACGTATCAATAATGTAAAACAGCTTCAATCCATTTCCGTGAACAATATGTCGATTGTGATGATGGAGTTTAACGATGGAACGGATATGGGTTCGACCACGGTGGATATGCGGGAAAGTCTTGATATGGTGACGGCCAGGTTTGATGACAGTATCGGCAGTCCCACAATTATGAAGATGAATCCGGATATGATGCCGATTATGGTGGCAGCGATTGATTATGACAAATTGGAAAGTACAGAGGTTACCAAGAAGGCGGAGAAGGAAATTATTCCGGATATTGAGAGTGTTGAAGGGGTGGCTTCTGTCAATGAATCCGGTGCCATCGAGAAGAAAATTCAGGTTATTATCCAACAGGATAAAATTGATGAGATGAACCGTCTGGTGCAGGATGCCATTGATGGTAAACTTTCTGACGCCCAGGATAAGATAGACAGTGGGAAAAAGAAACTGGAAGATGGCAAGGATAAACTGGAGGCCGGTAAGGAGAAGGCTGCAGATAAGATTGCCAAGGGAGAGACCAAACTCAATAGTGCGTCTGAACAGATTAAAGAAGGATTGAAGACGATTGAGGAAAATATCACAAAGGTGAAAGAACAGCAGACATCTTTGAAAAAGACCGAAAAACAGGTAAATGATGGTCTGGCTTCCATTGCTGCCAATAAGACGAAGTTGAAAAGCACCATTCAGACACTGACAGCATCCCAGAATCAGCTCACTACAACGAAGAATTCTCTGGACCAGTTGAAGGCCCAGGAAACTTCTCTGAAAACCCAGATTGAAAATTGGGGAGATAAGGCACCTCAGGAGTTGAAGACCTCCCTGACTTCTGTGCAGACGCAGTTACAGGTTGTGCGTGATAAGATGAAGCAGGCGGGTATTACAGAAGAAATGCTGCCAACAAAACTGGCAGAGGTCAATACTGCCTTGACATCAGCAAACAGTGGTCTGACGGAACTGGAGAAGCAGGAAAAGACTCTGAAACAGAGCAAGGCCAAAGTAACAACGGCGAAGAAAAAGATTGAGTCCGGCTTGAAAAAGCTGAATGCAACCAAGAAAAAGCTGGAAAAAGGGAAAATAACAACAACAGAAGCACTGGAACAGTTGAACAAGCAGAAAATTCTTTCCAGCATCCAGCTCAGTGTATCGGAGGCCCAGATAAACAGCGGCACAAAGGAATTGAAAGATGCCGATAAGCAGTTAAAAGATACAAAGAAAACAACGAAAGATAATTCCGACCTAAATAAGATTATTACGAAAGAAATGGTCGAAAATGTTCTGAAGGCAGAGAACTTTGATATGCCTTCCGGATATATCACAGAAGAGGATGCGTCTTATCTGGTACGTGTGGGTGACAAAATTCAGTCAGAAGATGATATAAAGAATCTTGTGATTTGTGACATGGATCTGGATGGTCTGGACCCTATTACACTGTCTGATGTTGCAGATGTGGCAGTGACGGATAATTCAGAAGATGTTTATACAGTTGTGAACGGTAATCCGGCGGTGCTTGTGACTATGCAGAAGCAGTCCGGCTGTTCGACCGGAGATGTTACAGATGCTTTGGAAGAACGGTTTGATAAACTGGAATCGGAGAATGATGGTTTACATATATCGGTTCTGATGAATCAGGGTGTGTATATTGACCTTGTTGTAGATGCCGTTGTACAGAACCTCTTGCTTGGTGGACTTCTTGCTATTCTGATTCTGCTATTTTTCCTGCGGGATTTGCGGCCGACACTGATTGTGGCATGTTCCATTCCATTGAGTGTTGTGGCGGCGATTGTGGCCATGTATTTCAGTGGCGTCACATTGAATATTATTTCTCTGTCCGGTCTGGCACTTGGTGTCGGTATGCTGGTGGATAACTCCGTCGTGGTGATTGAGAATGTATTCCGTCTCAAGCAGATGGGATATTCTACGAAGAAAGCGGCGATAGAAGGTGCCCGCCAGGTGGCAGGGGCGATTGTAGCCTCCACGCTGACGACAATCTGTGTATTTGCCCCCATTATCTTTACCGAGGGACTGACAAAGCAGTTGTTTGTGGATCTTGCCCTGACACTTGCTTATACGCTGGGAGCCAGCCTTCTTGTGGCACTGACCTTAGTACCGGCGATGTCTGCAGGATTAATCCGGCGTACAAAAAACAAGGAATCACGAATTGTCGGTGGCATGCAGCGCCTTTATGGAAAACTGATTGGTGTCGTGCTTCGATTTAAACCACTGGTGTTGATAGGCGCGGTTGTGCTTCTTGTATTATTTGCTGTTTTGTCCTTCGGTCGTGGCTTTTCCATGATGCCAGAGATGGAAAGTACCCAGATGACAGTTACCTTGACGATGGAAGATGGAACTGAGCTGGCAGAGACAAAGAAAATATCCAATCAGGTTGTGAAGAAAATCCGTGAGATACCAGACGTGGAGACAGTGGGTGCTTATACCGGAAGCGGCTCATCGATGTCAATGCTGACTGGTAGTGGCGGGGAGGATACTGTCACGATGTATGTTCTTCTGAAGGAAGACCGCGAGATTAGCAATGCGGAAGTGACAGAGCAAATCAATCAAAAGACCAAAAATCTGAATTGCGAAGTAGATGTAAATGCCTCGGCTATGGATATGAGTGCCATGATGGGCCAGGGCGTCAATATAATAATAAAAGGAAAAGATCTGGATAAATTACAGAGTCTGTCTGAGAGCCTGATGAAAGAATTGAAAAAAGTGGATGGCTTAGAAGAAATTACCAATGGACTTGAAGATGCCGGTGAGGAATACCGCATTTCAATCGATAAGGCCAAGGCGATGAAATATTCTCTCACAGTGGCTCAGGTATATCAGCAGATACAGACGAAACTGAAGGAGGCATCCTCATCATCCACAGTTTCTACGGATACGGATGATCTTGGTGTGTATGTCAGCTCTTCGGCAGATGAAAATCTGACACGCAAAGATGTTCAGAACATGAAGATTGATTACACGGATGCTATGACGCAGAAAACGAAAAAGGTGAGACTGGATAAAATTGCGGAGTTTAAAACTGCAGATTCACCGACGACCATCTATCGTAATGGACAGACCCGTTTCCTGACGGTGAAAGCGAAAATTAAGGATGGCTATATTGTCAGTGATGTTTCGAAAGAAGCAGAGAAAATTGTTAACAACTTTGAGAAACCGGCCGGCTATGAATTTGAGATGGACGGTGAAAATGAGGCTACGACGGAGGCAATGGGACAGGCGCTTTTGATGATGGCACTGGGAATTCTTCTCATGTACCTGATTATGGTGGCACAATTCCAGTCGCTGCTTTCTCCATTTATTATACTGTTTACGATTCCACTTGCTTTTACCGGAGGATTTTTGGGATTGTGGATTTCCGGAAGCGATGTCAGTGTCATAGCTATGATTGGATTCGTTATGTTGTCGGGTATCATCGTAAATAACGGTATCGTGCTGGTGGACTACATCAATCAGCTGCGACGCGGTGGAATGGAGAAGAGAGAGGCGATTCGAGAAGCCGGTATGACCAGACTTCGTCCAATTCTCATGACGGCACTGACAACGGTGCTTGGTTTGCTGCCGATGGTAGTAGGAGGCAGTATGGGTACGGACATGACCAGGCCGATGGCAATTGTAACAATTGGTGGTTTGATTTATGGTACACTTTTGACGTTATTTGTGGTACCATGTATTTATGATCTTCTCAATCGAAAAAAAGATATAACGGAAAAGAATGAGGATGACGAATAAAATGGCGTGGGCCGGATTGGAGGGAATGGCATGGATGCACCGATTGGTGTTTTTGACTCTGGTATTGGTGGGTTGACGGTGGCGAAGGAGATTATGCGTCAGCTCCCCGGAGAGAGCCTTGTCTATTTTGGGGATACGGCACGGGTACCATATGGAAGTAAGTCCAAGAAAACGGTATGCAAATATAGCAGACAGATTGCCAAATTTTTGCTGACCCAGAAGGTAAAGGCTATTGTAATTGCCTGCAATACAGCAAGTGCGCTGGCTATGGAAGAGCTGGAAGAGATGGTAGATGTTCCGGTGATTGATGTGGTACAGCCTGGAGCCAGAATGGCAGCTGCGTCTACCAGAAATAATAAAATTGGTATTTTGGGAACCCGGAGTACGATAAAAAGCGGGATTTACGAAAGGTATCTTCATAAAATTAATCCGGAACTGACAGTGGTGAGCAAAGCATGTCCGCTTTTTGTGCCACTTGTGGAAGAGGGACTTTTTGAGGATCGTATTACAGAAGATGTGGTAGGCCGCTACCTTCACGATATGAAAGAATATGAGATCGACGCACTGGTTCTCGGGTGTACTCATTATCCGCTGTTGCGCGGTGTAATCGGACGAGAAATGGGCGAGGATGTCAAATTGGTAAATCCGGCTTATGAGACGGCCAAAACGCTGAAAGATATGCTGAAGGAGAATGAATTGCTGGCATCCGGGCAAAATAAGGGGGAACACAAGTTTTTTGTCAGCGATGGAGTGGAGCAGTTTCTTTCTTTTGCAAATTCCATTTTGCCCTATAGTGTAGAGCAAACCACGGTAATTGATATTGAATCTTACTAGTATAACGGTTATTAAGAAACCGTTATACTAGGTTGTTGTCTGGAATGGAGAAGACTCTCTTCGCATACATTGAAGAGAGTCTTTTTTCGGGATGATGTATATGAAACAATCTTATCGTCTGGCCAGACTGGCGGCCTGCCTTCTCCTTTTTGTCTGGACGCCCTTTGGTACAGGATATGTGATGAATCTGACCTGGGTGAGACAGGCACCGGAGATACAAGAGAACATGGATCAATTTAGAAAAATGAATATTTCGACGGCTCGTTTTTCTGGATATCGGAAGTGGAAGGATGAAGATTACCGACAGCTTGCCAAAGATTTTTTGTTTCATAATGGTAAGATAGAGCAGGGGGCAGCAAGCCTTTCTCCCTGTTCCTGGTACAGCTTGCTGCTGTCGGAGGAGAAAGTAGGCGGCTATGCGAAAGCGTGGGAGAAGGTGCTTTGGGATGTTCAATGCTTTCCTGTGGCAGAGGATGTCTGGGGAAAGGAAAAAGTCGCTTATGAGGATTCATGGGGGACATCCCGTTCCTTTGGAGGCAACCGTGTTCACGAGGGAACAGATATTATGCCATCTAACAATGAGCGGGGATATTTTTCTGTTGTGAGCGTTAGTGATGGTGTTGTAGAGAAAAAAGGATGGCTAAAGCTTGGGGGATATCGTCTGGGGATACGCAGTCCCGGAGGAACCTATTTTTACTATGCTCATCTGGAAAGCTATGCGGATGGTCTGGAAGAAGGAAGTGTAGTAAAGGCGGGACAGACCATCGGGAAAATGGGAGACAGTGGTTATGGAGAAGAGGGAACGATGGGGAAATTTGATGTCCATCTTCATTTTGGGCTCTATATCAAAATGGAAAAAGAGGATATCAGCGTGAATCCGTACCCGATATTGCAGGCTGTAGAAAGAATGGGACTTTGAAAAAACAGTTCTTTCCACAGTCTCGTTTTTGTGATACACTTAGAAGAAATAGGATACAGAAATGGAGCGAAAAAAGATGAAAGTTGAAAAATGCACCCAGGGATATATTAATAATCGCGAGAAGGCGGACTTTGCCTGGCTTCTTTTGTTTGTTGCACTGGGAGTTGGAATCTTTCTTACCGGATATTTTCTCACCCATGTAAGAGCTAATATTTTTACGGTGATGGCTGTGCTTATGGTGCTTCCTGCGGCAAAGCGTATCGTGGCACTTGTGGTATTGCTACCGAAAAAGGGCGTCAGCCGTGAACGGTATGTAAAAATAGCGCCTTATGCAGAACCGGGAACTTTATATGTAGACTATGTATTTACCTCCACGGAAAAGGTTATGCACCTGGATTTCCTCCTTGTAAAAAACGGGAATGTACTCGGTGTGATTGCCTCTTCCAAACAGGATGTGGATTATATGAAAAAGTATCTGAAGGATTGTGTCAATAAGGTGGCTCCGGGATATCATGTTCGTCTGTTTGACAGTGATGAAGAACTGATTACCCACCTGAACCGGCTTACGGATGTGGAAGCAGAGGCAGGCAGAGAAAAAGCACTGACAGAGTATCTACACTCGTTGGCAATGTAACGGAGATTTTGAATGCGTGAAATAGTAATTGGTAAAAATGAAAGCGGCCAGCGGCTGGACAAATATCTTCAAAAGTACTTAAGGGAGGCAAACAAAAGCTTTCTTTACAAGATGCTCAGAAAGAAAAATATCAAACTCAATGGAGCGAAAGCCAGTGGCGGTGAAATGTTAAAACCGGGAGACCGGGTGGCGATTTATTTTTCAGAGGATACTCTTCAGAAATTTCGTGGTGAACGGAAGGTGTCACAGTATCCGGTGACGGATTTGACAGTCGTGTATGAAGACGAGCATGTGGCTCTCCTTAATAAACCGGCAGGAATGTTATCCCAAAAGGCGAAGAAAGAGGATGTTACTCTTGTAGAATACTTTCTTGGGTATTTACAGCAGATCGGGCAGTGGCAGCCGGGCGGAAGTTTCACCCCGGGAATCTGTAACCGACTTGACCGGAATACAAGTGGAATTGTAATAGCGGGAAAGAGTCTCATGGGTCTGCAGAAAATGTCAGAGCTTTTGAAGGAAAGGCGAGTGGATAAATATTATCTGACGATTGTAGAGGGTGTGATGACAGAACCGGCTGTTGTCCGGGGATATTTATCCAAGGATACGGAAAAGAATCAGGTCCGGATTTATGAAGAAGGCGGACCCGGACGTGTCCGCATAGAGACTGGGTATGAACCATTGAAAAATAATGGCGACTACACTCTCTTGAAGGTGAAACTCATAACGGGAAAGACTCATCAAATCCGCAGCCATCTGGCGTCCATCGGCCATCCGTTATTGTGTGATATCAAATATGGTGCCAGAAAACAAAATGGGCAGACAAGCTTTTTTCTTCATGCGGAGAAAGTCTGTTTTCCTGCTATGGAAGGAGAATTTTCCGGGTTGGATGGGAAGGTGATTACCGCACCGATACCACCCCGCTTTGAAAACATGATAAAAAAACTTTTTGGAAAGTGAGGAAGAAATATGAAACGTGCAGTGATGCTTTTTGCAGAAGGATTTGAGACCGTAGAGGCATTGGTGGTAGTAGATATTTTGCGCCGCGGTGGCGTGGAAGTGACCATGGCATCCATCAACGAAGAGGAATTTGTAAGGAGTTCCCATGGTGTGAATGTGGAGATGGATGTTGTTCTGGGGGAGGTTGATGTGCTGGACTATGATGCTATTATTCTTCCGGGGGGAATGCCGGGAACACTTCATCTTGGAGAAAGTGAGGCAGTGAAAAAAGCACTTCTTGTCATGAATGATGCCGGGAAAATTGTGGCGGCTATTTGTGCAGCACCAGGGGTGCTTGGCAAATATGGCCTATTGGAAGGGAAAAAGGCTTGCAGTTATCCGGATCACGAGAAGAATCTGACGGGTGCACAGATTTTACGGGAGCCGGTAGTAAAAGATGGAAATATCATTACTAGCAGAGGACTTGGAACTGCTTTAGAATTTGGTCTTCGACTGTTGGAGGTATTAGTGAGCACAGATAAAGCTGACCAGATTCGCGAGGCCATCGTATATCAGGAGCTTGCGTAATGGGGACATGGAATTCCAGAGGGTTGCGTGGTTCGTTTTTGGAGGAACTGGTAAATCTGACCAATGAGAAATATCGCAGTCAGAAACTTGCCTTGATTCAGAAAGTTCCGACTCCGATCAAACCAATTAATATTGACCAGGCAACCAGACATATTACGCTGGCTTATTTTGAGCAGAAAAGTACGGTGGACTACATCGGAGTTGTGCAGGGGGTGCCGGTCTGCTTTGATGCCAAGGAATGTGCAACAGATCGTTTTCCGCTTGCCAATGTCCATGAGCACCAGATTCGGTTTATGGGAGAATTTGAGGAACAGGAAGGAATTGCTTTTTTGTTGATTTATTTTAAAAGCAAAGACTGTTTTATGTATCTTCCCTATGCTAAATTGAGGGAATTCTGGGAGCGCATGGAAAGGGGAGGAAAGAAGCATTTTAAGTTTGATGAATTGGACCCATCATTAGAAATATCTACCTATTCCGGCACTTTTGTACACTATCTGGAACAGATCCAGATGGATTTGGAAAGAAGGTAGTCTTGTCGCTAAACGATCTGGAATGGTGATTACAATAAGAAAAGCCCAGGCGCAAGAAAGCTGCCCGGGCTTTTCCTACTCTTATCGCATAGGGAAAAAATCCATTGCGACTATCTCATGCTCTCTTCCTGCTTTTTGATCATCTGACGAACCATCTCGCCACCGATAGATCCAGCCTCACGGGAAGTCAGAT
>JALENH010000052.1 GCA_022767895.1 Eubacterium sp. | reverse complement strand
TTGTAGCTTCCATTCTCAAACACTAATCTGTTTTTCTTAATAGTCAGCGTTACATACAGATAACTTCCCGATGAATCTGCCTTGGTTCGATAGGTCCCTGCCCATCTTTTCAAATCCGCCTTTCCACTTTCTGCTCCCAATAATTTTTTAATATTCGCCTTTTCTACATCATTCAAAACATTTTGGTCAAAGTTTTTCGCTTCAACTTGCGGTACATACCATGATTTCTTTTCAAAATATTCGCTCAATTCAAAATCATCAAATATATATCCATGTCGGGCATATATCTCATTACGAGCAAAACGTTTTTCCTTTTTAGATAGTTTTTGTATTTCTTGATTCTCCAGTTCCCGTTTGTCACTATCAGGGAAAATATACTCGTCGGAAATATCCGGTGTAGATGTTGCCGAGGCTGTAGGCGTTGCAGACACAGTTTCCGTATCTGAAACAGCTTGTTTTTGAGATTTTTCTGTATTGTTTCCCGTTCCATCCTTTTCAGCGCAAGCAGTAAGTAAAAAAATTAACGCGAAAGAAACACACAATATGATCTTTTTCACTTTCATCACTTTTCTCCTTATTATTACCTAGGAATAAAATCTTTTTTTCAATTTATAAGTTCCTTTAAAATTCGTTGAAAGAGAACCTTTTCTATTTTGCTTCACAACAACTTTTTTCTTATAAACCGTAAAGGTAAATGTTATTTTTCCTTTCTTACAACGGTATTTATTTTTACCGATTTTTATTAACCTTCCATCTACGCTTTCCCAGAGATTATGATTTCCTGTGACCTCGTTGTACCCCAATTCCATCAACGTAAAATTGCCAACTTCCTTCCCCTCGGGTGAAGAATACTGGTTCATCCGGAGAGTTCTCTTGCCATACTTAAATTTTTTGCTATAATCTCCGGCAAAATATATCGACTTTGCCGAAGCATGATTGCTCTGTACAGCAATTCCCTCCACCAAGCTAAACACCATGACCATCACTAAAAGAATACTAAATATCTTTCTTTCCATCTTATCTCTCCTTCCTTACTCCTTTTCAAAAATTTCTGCGAACAAAAAAACTTCCTCGTCTTCAAAACAGGATAATAGGATATAGTCCATTCGGTAAGCCGGATCAATGGGACGCATGCCACAGGAATCCAAAATCGTATTGGCCGTTTTCACGAAATCAGCTCTTGCTTCCTCACCGGAATAATACATCTCTTCTTCCGACATTCTGTCCATATACTTTTTCTGGAATATGTACTGAATCAGAATCAGAAGATCTGCACGCTGAATGTTACGCACGCGCTGCTCCTGCTGTACCTGCTGCCGTTTCAAGAGACGTTCTGCCTCAGACACTGTTTGAACTGCCACTCTGGACTCCTCCTTAAAAAATTGCTCTCGAATCCACTCAGGGCAAGCCTCCGCCTCCGGCAAATATTTCAGTTCTGTCATAGCACGGTTCAGCTGCATCATTTTTTCCCGATGCAGTGCCATACCAAGCAGCTCTGAAACATATTTGGCGTTGATGTTTCCCACTTCTTTCTGAAGCACCTTTGCTACTTCTCCATCAATACCGCAATGCTTAATATCCATGGGAGCGTACAATTCCGTCAACAAATCACAGACACGGTTTTTAGAAGAGTAACCCATGACAAGCAACCGCTTCATTTCACGTATTTTAGCTTCCGAAACCATGTTTTTCTTTCGGCGTTCCAGATTTTTCAAATAACGTCTTATGGCAGGGCCATAATCTGCTTCTTCAATTGAATTCTCCTTCGCCCAAGTAAAAAAATCGGTCTCCTTCAATTCGAACAAAAGCATCTCTCGCACTTCCTCCCTAAAATATGTAAGAGCATCATCTACGAGAGAAAGAAACACGCGGTACGTTGTCATACTGTAGCCCTTGAACAAACTGCAATTTTTGCACATCCAGACAAGAAAATCTTCCTTCGATAAATCTTTCTGCCTGTCGTACTCCTTCCGGATTGTGTCGGTAAGAGCAGTCTGCTGCAAAGTCACATTTCGGGCACTGTGACGTTCATAAAACTCAACCATCACGATGTACGTATCGTAGTCCAACCCGTTGTCCAAACAATACATAGCAATACATTCACTGTAATCATTCACTTGAAATCCCGGTTCCGAAATCCCAAACTGCAAATACTCCTCTGCCTCTTCCGATGTCAATCCCAGGGAAAATGCCATACGTATAATCTGCTCCCGCTTTGGTATCACCCGTCCATCCAGACCAAACCATCGGCGTATCGTCTGTCGATTTGCAATCTTATGTTTCTTCACCCGTTTGTAAAAATTCAGGTATGCCTTCTGTCGTATTTCCGCAGAAAAAGGCTCTTTACAGTTATCAATACCGCTCCAGCGTCGAATCAGGAAAACATCCAGCTGCATAAAAAAACGTTGAAATATTTCCTGATACATGAGTTTTCTTCTTTCGTCTTCCACTTTGCCACCTCAATCCATTAAACTAAAAGCACAATGGACAATCCTATGTTTTTTTACAAGAACTATTGTATCATAGGGTTGTCCACATTTTTTTCATTTTTTGGCACACCAAAAATCAATTCAAAATGTCATCCAGATTTCCCGAGAAATTTACAGATGGCTTCGGTGACGTTTTCACCTTATTCGGTTTGACAGTCTGGTTTGGCACCGGTTTCCTGGTTGGCTTCGGGGTTGGTTTTATTCCCTTGCTAATTGTAAGAACCAGTTCTACGGACGACAATGTAGTAAATTTCCTGCCCCCGGCCGGCTTCTGGGAGATGACATGTCCTTTCTTTTTTGAACTATATTTCTCTTTGAATGTAATCGTTAATCCCGCTTTTCGAAGTTCTTCCGTTTGTTTTTTTACCTGTGCTTCGGTCATTCCCTGATATCCACCTATGACATAACTCACCTCCGGTTTCTGGGTTGCATTCGGTGTCTCTGTCGGCTGCACAGCAACAGAGGGCGTCTTGTTCGACAACGTTTCCTGTGTCAT
>JALENH010000316.1 GCA_022767895.1 Eubacterium sp. | reverse complement strand
CCGTAAATTCCCGTACTGTCTTTTTCCCGCCCTTTAACGCCGTTATCGTCTCTCCCACAGAGGCAATAAATTTCCGCCGGTACTCATTGACCTCCACAAGGTCCAGTCCTGCTGCCTCATACTCCCATGGTTCTTCATAAGCGGAAAATCCCCGACGCCCCTTCGCCAGAACATAATTTTCCAAAACATCTGTCTCGTACAGACTAAGAGGAGAAAGCCCACAGCGTAGAAAACGAAATGTACTCTCATAATCCATCCCCTTCTCCACCATACTAATAAATGCCATCACATATTCAGCCATGGCGTTGGCACCGATATTTTTTGTATTATCCACAAAATAACGGATTCCCAATTTATCCATCTCCAGAGAAAGAGACTGCTCATAAGTGCCCATCTGCGCTGTAACGACAGCAATGTCCTCATATCGGTATCCCTTTTCCTTTACCAGCCAGTAAATACGTCGTGCCACATAGGCAGCTTCGTCCGTCTCTCTATGGCACAGGCTGATTTCTACATGCTCCGGCTTTCCCTTCCATGGACCGGCTCCATAAGCAAACAAATTCTTTTCCAAAAAAGAAAGCTCTTCATTCCCCGCCACTCTATGGGGAATCCGCTCATTTCCCTGTCCCGTGTACACCGGCTCCTCCACCGGTACCCCTCTTTCGCCCGCCAGCTCCGTCAGCCGGCAGATGGTATCCGTGCTAATGGAAAACACCTTGCTTCTACTGCCTGTTCGGTCTGTTGTCACGGTGACAAACATATCCTGACAAATCCCCAAAAGTTCCGAAAGGAGTTCGTACTGGGTCGGTGTAAAGCCGGTAAAACCATCCAGACAGATTACACTGTTTTTTACACCATCCAGCGTAGAGACCACGCGGGTCAGCTGTGGCACAAGTTCCTCTGCCATCATGTAAGTGTCACCCATTTTCTCCTGAAAAGCATGATAAATCAGCTGGATATCATATAACTTCATCCCCATCAGGCTGTCTTCCCCCACCTGTTCTATCATTTTCCCCAAATCTTCCTCTGACACGGCATACTGCGTCAATTCGCACAAAAAAGACTTGCACTCGTCAAGAAAACCCGCCCCGTGCAAGCCGCGTCTAAAATACCTAAGATTCTTTTTCTGTTCTGAAAAAACCTTTCGAAGTATCATGGTTTTTCCCACATCTTCTAAAACCGTACGCCGCAAAGCCGGAACCTCCTCAAAGGCACGGTACGCCATCCGGTGAAAACTAAGTACATCAATATTTAGAATTCCCTTTCCTCCGCTAAGTTCCACCAACGTTCTCTGGGTCTCCAACGTGAACTGATCCGGAACCAGGACAAGGAAATTGGTATTGGGATGCAGAGCAGCTTCCTTCTGAATCCGCTGAAACAAATATGTACTCTTCCCACTGCCGGATCCCCCCAGCACAAAATGCAGTGCCACTATCCTTCCCCCTTTCAAAAATAAATGCATAGCAGAGCATTTCCGCTCATATATTATCAGTAAGCACAACCTACCACGAATCCCAAAGGAGGCACTCCCATGGCCAAAACAAAAATCGTTGTGATTCAAATGAAAGAACTGATTTATACCGCAATCTTTGCAGGTCTTGGCATTCTGCTTATCGTCCTGCTTATCATTATGTTCGTCCCTTCCGGTTCCAAAAAGGAAAAGACAGGAAGCGACACAGCAAGTATCTACACACCGGGTGTCTACACATCCCAGATAGAACTTGGAGATACCACATTACATCTGGAAGTCGCTGTCGATGCCGACCAGATCAAAAGTGTGGCCCTTGTCAATATGGAGGAATCTGTCACCACCATGTACCCTCTGGTAAAACCCTCTCTGGAATCCATCGAAAAAGAGCTGATTGCCGGCACTTCTCTGGATGACATTCCTCTTTCCGAAAAAAGTAAATACACGGAGTCCTTATTGATTGAAGGCATTCGCACCGCCTTAGAAAAAGCTGTCGTGAATCCGGTCTAATTCCGCCTGCCAGAGAGCGGAGCTGGCATCACTTGGCATGCGCAAATCTCCCCTTGGGGACACGGAAACGGTACCCACCTTCGGTCCGTCCGGCAGACAGGACCGTTTGAACTGCTGCGCAAAGAAGCGGCGGCAAAATACCGACAGCCACTTCCATATGGTCTCTTTGTCATAATCCCCTTCAAAGGTATAAATTGCCAGACGGAAGATTTTCTCCGGCCCGTACCCCAGACGAAGTACATAGTAAAGGAAAAAGTCGTGTAGCTCATAGGGACCTACCAGATCCTCTGTCTTCTGCGCAATCTCACCATCCTTTGGCGGCAGCAATTCCGGACTTACCGGCGTATCCAGCACATCATAAAGAACCTTTTCCAGCCTCTCATTGCCGCAGGTGTCCGCATAGAACTGTACCAGATAGCGGACTAGCGTCTTTGGCACGGAACAGTTTACGCCATACATGGACATATGATCCCCGTTGTAAGTTGCCCATCCCAGGGCAAGCTCTGACATATCGCCGGTTCCAATGACCATTCCTCCAAGTTCGTTGGCCACATCCATCAGAATCTGGGTGCGCTCTCTCGCCTGTCCATTCTCATAAGTGACATCCTGTCTCTCTATATCATGTCCGATATCTTTAAAATGTTGTATCACGGCATCTTCAATCCGAATTTCCCGCAGTGTTGTCCCCAGTTCCTCTGCCAGCTTTACCGCATTGTCGTAGGTTCTGTTGGTGGTACCAAAACAGGGCATGGTCACACAGGTAATCCCCTTTCTTGACAAATCCAGCCGGTCAAAGGCCCGCACGGTCACCAGAAGTGCCAGAGTAGAATCCAGTCCTCCTGACAGACCAATCACCGCATTCTTACAGCCGGTATGACGCAGACGTTTCACCAATCCATGGGACTGTATATCCAGAATTTCCTCACACCGCTCTTCGCGATTTGCCCGGTCAGAGGGAACAAATGGCGCCTTTTCAAAAGATCTCGTCAACTCCGTTTCATCATTCAACGGCAGATGAAAGGAGATTGTTTGCACATCCGATTCAGTACAAAGCGAATTGAGGAAAGTAGACATTCTGCGGCGTTCGTTGTGAAGTCGCCCCAAGTCAATCTCCGTCACTAAATCCTTGTCCCTGGCAAAAGGCTTGCTTTCCTTTAATATTGTGCCATTTTCCACAATTAGATTGTGCCCCGCAAATACCATGTCTGTGGTGGACTCACCCTCTCCGGCATCGGCATATAAATATGCAGAAAGTGTCCGGGCCGACTGATTTTTCACCAGTTCCCTGCGATAATGTGCTTTTCCCGTCAATTCATCACTGGCAGACAAATTAATCAAAAGATGAGCTCCCGCCATGGCAAGTTCTGCTGACGGCGGTGCCGGTGTCCACAAATCCTCACAGATTTCAATTCCAAAAGTAAAATTGCTATATAAATCATGGCGAAACAAAAGCCGCGACCCAAATGGTACACTTTCCCCCCAGGAAAAGCTATGTTCCCTGACCTCTTTCGGGCCGGTGGAAAACTGTCTCGCCTCATAAAATTCACTGTAATTCGGGATGTGCGTCTTGGGTACCAGCCCGAGAATCTCACCGCGGCATACCACTGCCGCCACATTATAAAGACGTCCTTTGTGATCAAGCGGCATCCCAAGGATACTCACTAGTTCAAGTTTTTCTGTCTCTCTCCGGTAGGAATCCAGAGCAGCCTCCGCTCCTTTTACCAGAGTGTCTTGTAAAAAAAGATCCCCGCAGGTGTACCCTGTCAGGGAAAATTCCGGAAATGCCACAAGGGCAGCACCTTTTGCTGCCATCTCCTCTGCCTTTTTGACCATCTGGTTTTTGTTCCATTCACAGTCCGCCACCTTAAGCTCCGGTGTGGAAACTGCCACTTTCAAAAATCCGTCTTTCATAATCGATTCCTTTCCGATATCATTAAGCCATGAACCGTGCAACGTGCAACGTACAAGGGGCAGCGATGTCGCTGCCCCAATCTTTCGTGTAAACCCCGAAATGCCGGCTTCTGATTTTTGACTCCTAGCTAGTGCTAGGTGGGCAACCGCATGCAGCCTTCTGTCTTCCGTTGCTATGTCACCATAGTACCTAGCGGCAGTGACGGCCCGACATCCAACTACAGATATAAGAATCCCGTTTAAAGTATTGTAGGTTCAAAAATTCAGAAGGTATCGAACACCTCAGGAAACACACTCATTTTCTTACTACTAGTATACTGAATTTTCTCAAATATATCAAGAAATATTTTCAGAAGTTTCTGGAAATTCTATGGTGAAACAAGTACCATTTTTTTCATCACTTCTGACAAAGATATGACCTCTATGGCGTTCCACAATATTCTTCGCCACCACAAGTCCCAGTCCGGAGCCTTCCTTCTCTCCATGATTGCTGGCACGGTAAAATTTTTCAAAAACATTTTCCCATTCTTCCTCCGGAATCAGACTGCCAAAATCCTGAATAACCGCAGTAATCATCCCTTCGTCCCGGATAATATGCACCGTAATTTCCGTTCCTTCATAGGAGTATTTCACCGCATTCTGAAGCAGTATGGTAAATAACTGGCGGATTCGGTCATAATCTCCCTCAATCAGAGAACACTCATCATCATAAGTCACAGTCCCTTTTAATTTTTTCTCTTGCATAAGAATGCGCATACTGCGCATAGCATCCTGCGCCACCGCAATCACATTGAGAACTTCCGTATTAAGCTCATAATCCGGATTCTGCATCCGGGAAAGAATCAGCAAATCGGATACCAGACGCTCCATACTGTTGCACTCGCTCCGGATTCTCTCAAAATATTCTTTCTGTTTTCCGGCATCCGTCACATAGCCATCTGCCAGCGTATCCGCATATCCTTTCATGACGGCAATCGGCGTACGAAGTTCATGAGAAACATTCGAGAAAAAGTCCCGCCGGCTCTGTTCCAAATCTTCCCGGAATTCTTCCGCTTCCACCAACTTGTCAGAAAGTGTATCCATACTTTCCGCCAGTGCTCCCAGCTCATCTCTTCTTGAAACTCCGGTCTTGTGGGCATAATCCCCCGCCGCGAGAATCAGGGCTGCCTCCTTAATACGGATAATCGGGCTTACAATCTGTCGTGAGAAAAAGAACGCCAGAGCAAAAGCCAGAACAGCACCAACTGCAACACAGATTAGCATGTATTTCTCATACTGCACCACTGTATTTTCCTGCATCTCCATCGGTCCCGAGACCACCACTGCGCCTGTCACATCACCGCTTTTATCTCGGATTGGAACTGCCAGATGAAGCATTATAGTCTGATAAATATCATCATAATCGCTATAGTTCTTTTTCTTTCCCGCAAAAGCATTCTGCAAAATACTTTGTGTCTCTGCAGGAATCGTCATACCGGTAAGTTCCACATTGGTATAGGAGGCATCCAATGGCTTTTTGCTGTCTTCATTTGACACAATCCAAATATCAATGTTTTGCATTTTCCCCAGGTCTTCAACTGCCCGAAGATAGTCCAAGAATTCTTCCGATTCATTGTCTCTCACAGCCTGACTGGTACGTTTTGCCACTCCCTCAGCCAAATCACCCAGCTGCTGTTTGTAAGCACCCACAATATTGGTACGGTTAAACCGGGTAAACATCAAACCAATTAAGATAGTAAATACCAGCAATACAAGACTGAAATAAACAAGAACCCGCCAAAATATCTTCTTCATGCAAGCTCCTTACACATTCAGTTCAAATTTGTACCCAAGTCCCCAGATCGTCTTGATTTCCCAATCGGGATGAGGAACCTTGTCCAACTTCGCGCGAAGCCTCTTGATATGTGAATCCACAGTACGGCTGTCACCAAAATAATCCTGTCCCCACAAACTGTCTAAAAGATTGTCTCTGGTAAATACTTTGCTTGGATTTCCCGCCAGAATCCACATCGTTTCCACCTCTTTTTTCGTCATCGGAAGTTTCTCCGCTCCCACATATACCGTATAGGCCTCAATATTAATGGTCAAATCGCTAATATTCAGCACTTTTTTCTCCTCGGTGGTGTCAGAACGTCCCATACGGCGCAAAACAGCCCGGACCCGTGCCATTACCTCGTTGCCATTAAATGGTTTCACCACATAATCATCTGCCCCGATATCCAATCCCATCACACGCTCATAATCTTCTCCCTTGGCCGTCACGAGGATAATCGGCACATCAGATTCCTCGCGAATTTTCTCACATACCTTATATCCATCCATTCCCGGCATCATTACATCCAAAAGAATCACAGAAGGATTTGTCTTATGAAACATATCCAACGCTTCAAAGCCATCCTTTGCCACTACCGGCTCAAACCCTTCTTTCGCCACATAAGTTCCCAAAACCTCACGAATGTCTTCATTGTCATCTACAATTAAAATTCTCTGCATCTTCTTCTCCTTTCCGTCTTTTTCCAATTATTTTTATACATCATAACAGTTTCGAAATCCAATTTCAAGACTTTGGGGCAAAGTGACAAGTTTGTGCCACAGCCTCATACTATATTAACATTACCACATAGGCTGAGGGCCTATGCAGAATAACAAAAGCAATAGAAAGGAGACTTTTCCCATGAAGAAAAAAGTCGCTTTACTTTTGGCTTTTGCACTTGTGTTCAGTTCATTCTTTTCCGGTTCCACTGCTCTAGCTGCACCGCAAAAGGCAAAACATAAACTGAATGTCAAAAAACTGAATATGACAGTTGGCAGTACCTTTCAAATTCGTGTGTACAATATGAAGAAAAGGCACAAGGTGACTTATTCTTCTTCCAAGCCGGATGTCATAACGATAAAGGCAGACGCCACGAACACCAAACGTGCCAGCATCACAGCACTATCCGTCGGGTCCGCAACGATTACAGCTACGATCCGTAAAGGAAAAAAGACACTTCGCACCCTGAAGTGCAAGGTTAAGGTTTCACCTAACGCTGTAGGTATTAAATTCATGAAACGCGAAGCATGGGTTCATGAAGGGAATAAAATCCGTTTGGAAACAAGCATTAAGCCGATTACTTCAGAAGAGAAACCGGTTTTTACGAGTGACGATTCCAACATTGCCACTGTAAATTCCCGCGGCGTTGTGACGGGAATCTCACCAGGAACCGTTACCATCACGGCAACTTTACTTTCCTGTGACCTGAGTACTTCCTGTACCATTACTGTCCTGCCCGGTGAAACAACAAGTGCAAGATATCAAAAGACTAACGTTTATACTGAAATAGTAACACAATAAAAAAAGAGAGTATCGCCAAAACACTGATTGGTCAGTTGTAACGCGAAACTCTCTTTTTTATTTGTTGTAAATAATTATTATGCCTGAAGGGGCATAATAATCTTCTTCGGACATTTCTCAGCACATTTACCGCATCCCTGGCACTTCGTGCCGTCAATGACAGCAATGTTGTCTTCCACTGCTACAGCGCCAAATTCGCACTGTTTCACACAGAGTCCACAGCCAATACATCCGGCTTTACATACCGCCATGACATCCTTACCCTTATCTTTGGAATTACACTGAACGGCATAGGCCGAATCGTATGGAATCAGGCTGATGACATTGTTTGGACAAGTAGATACACACTGTCCGCATGCCACACATTTTTCTTTGTCCACACAGGCAATGCCATCCTTGATGGACAGAGCTCCGAACTGGCAGGCCTCCACACAGGAGCCAAGACCCAGACATCCATGGGAGCATGCCTTATCACCACGTCCTGGTACCATCACGGCACGGCGGCAATCCATCTCACCTACATAATTATACTTATTTGCTGCCACATCACAGGTTCCGGCACATTTTACAAATGCCACCTGACGCACGGAAGCTCCCGCATCAACGCCTAGAATCTCGCCGATCTGGCCAGCCACCGGAGCACCACCCACCGGGCACCCATTTACCGGAGCGTCTCCTGCCACAATCGCCTCAGCCAGGCCATCACAACCCGGGTAACCACAGCCACCACAGTTATTACCAGGCAGACACTCTCTTACTTTTACAACTCTTTCATCAGTTTCAACAGCGAATACCTTGCCAGCCACACCGAGCAGAATACCAATCAGAATACCCAGTACGGCAAGGAGTACCACCGAGAAAATAAATACTGTCATTTCGATTTCCTCCCCTCTTAAAAGCTGACGCCACCGAAGCCACAAAACGCAATTGCCATCAGACCGGCTGTCACCAGTACAATCGGCGTGCCTTTGAAGGCTTCCGGTATGTTGCTGTTCTCCAGTTTCTCACGAATACCGGCCATCAGTACAATAGCCAGGAAAAATCCTACCGATGCACCGATACCATTAATCGTACTTGCCAGTACGCCATAATTATTCTGTACACTTAGAAGTGCCACACCCAGTACAGCACAGTTCGTCGTAATCAAGGGAAGATACACACCCAGTGACTGATACAGTGCCGGCATCATTTTCTTCAACACCATCTCCACAAACTGAACCAGTGCCGCAATCACCAGAATGAATACAATTGTATTCAGATAAACAAGGTCATTGGGCAGCAACAGGAAGTTGTACAATACACTTGTAATAAAGGAGGCAATGGTGATAACGAACACAACTGCCGCACCCATACCAGCTGCCGTCTCCACTTTCTTGGACACTCCAAGGAATGGACAAATTCCCAGGAACTGGCTCAACACGAAGTTGTTCACCAGAGCTGCTGTAAAAAGAATGGTAAATAAACTCATGCTTCTTCAACCTCCTTTTCCTCTTTCTCCTCTTCGTCTGCCTGATTCGTCGCACTTGGCATCTTCAGCTTATTCTGAAGTGCTGTCAGAGCTGCCAGTACAAAGAATGCACCCGGTGCCATAACAAAAATGGAAATATGCACGGCACTTGGCAAAATGGCAAAACCGAAAATGGAACCGCTTCCCAAAATCTCGCGAAAAATACCAATCAACGTCAGGCCTACCGTAAATCCAAGTCCCATACCGATACCGTCAAAGGCAGAGGCAATTACCGGATTCTTGGAGGCATAAGCCTCAGCGCGGCCCAGAATAATACAGTTTACGACAATCAACGGAATATAAACACCCAATGCCGAATACAAAAACGGAATATAGGCCTGCAAAAGCAGCTGTACAATTGTCACAAAGGAAGCAACAATTACGATAAAGGCAGGAATACGCACTTTATCCGGTATGATTTTACGCAAAGCCGAAATCAGCATGTTGGACAAAATCAGCACAACCGTCGTAGACAATCCCATTCCGAGACCATTCATTGCCGATGATGTTACGGCAAGAGTCGGACACATACCCAGCATCATGACAAAGGTGGGATTCTCTTTGACAATACCGTTAATGAGGCGCTCGCCACAAACATTTTTACTCATACAGACCAGCCTCCTTTCCAGATGCGTCATAGAAGAGAATTCCCTTCACCGCTCTCGTAATGGCACGGGAAGTCACCGTGGCACCGGACAAAGCCTGCACCTGTGTCTCTGTTGTTTCATTTTTATTATACATTTCTTCGGAAGGACTCTCCGGTGCTTTGACCCCCGGGAATCGATTTTTAAACTCATCCGTCTCGCAGTTGGCGCCAAGTCCCGCCGTCTCGCTCTGGCTGGTAATCTCGATACCGGTGATAGCACCTTCTGCATCCACACCGAGAGCAAAACTAATCTTGCCACCATATCCCTTCAGGGCATCTGCGAGATATACTTTGCCTCCATTGGCTGTGGGATGAACCTCATTGATTTGTACGTACTCGGACAACAAATCGCCGCCTTCATCCTCCTTCACCTCAGCATTGGAGAGGTCGTGGCCTTTCAAATAGGTAGCTGCCCCTGATACCGCCTTCTTATCATTGTCCTGTACCTTATCGCCTTCTTTGACCACGACAGCACAGGCTTCGTTATTTGTCTTCTTCTGGGCATTATCAATAGGCTCTTTGGTAAGCATATAAACACCTGCCAGTACGGCGCCGAGAACCAATGTAATAATACACAGAATAATGGCATCCTTTATCATATTATCTTTCTTATCCATTTGCCTTGCCCTCCTTTCCAAATGCTTTTGGAACGGTGTAGCGCTCAATCAACGGCACAAACAGGTTGCCGATAATGATGGCAAAGGACACACCCTCTGCGGATTCTCCAAAGAACCGGAACAATCCCGTCAGCAAACCAAGCAGTACGGCGTAAATAATTTTGCCCTTCGTGGTAATCGGACTCGTCACATAATCAGTCGCCATAAAGAAGGCACCCAGCATCAGACCGCCACCGCAAAGCTCATAAAGCAGCGGGTAAGTAGCATTTCCTGCCACCACCATGTACAAAATGTCAAATACAGCAAACGTAGCAATATAAATCACCGGAATCTTCCAGTCAATCACCTTGCGAAGCAACAGATAAATCGCTCCCAGCAAAAGGGCTGCCGTGGAAGTCTCGCCGATGGTTCCGGTTGTGGTTCCCAAAAACATCTTGAGCATGCTCGGATAACCACCTTCCTTCACCTGCATCAAAGGAGTTGCGGAACTGGAAGCATCTATGGATATTCCATAGAGCCAGTTGCTTCCCTCTTTCACGGTAAAGCTTGTCATTATACTACTGAACGACAACATCAAAAAGCATCTTCCGCCCAGCGCCGGGTTCATAAAGTTCTGTCCCAGACCGCCAAACAGCTGCTTTACTACAATAATGGCAAATACACTGCCCAGAATACACATCCACAAATATTTCGGATTGCCCATGGTAGCAGGCAGGTTAAGTGCCAGAAGCAGCCCCGTCAAAAGGGCACTGAAGTCATTGGTTGTGACTTTCTGCTTCATCAGTCTCTGCCAGATGTATTCTGCCAGCATGCAGGATACACAGCAGGTCAATATTACCAGTACCGCACTGAGCCGGAAATTGTAAATACCAATAATGGTTGCCGGCAACAGGGCGATTACAACATCTCTCATGATGGACTGCGTAGAAGAATGGTCCCGTACATGAGGAGATGAAGAAACGTTCCATAATTTCTCTTCCATTGTTTCCTCCATTCTGCCACATTCGTAGCATATTTCCATAAACGCCGTTCCCGGCTGCTTATGCTTTCCTACTATTGTCCATAACCGCACGTCTCGCCTGCTTAAAGATCTGTGTCAGCCGTCTCTTCGCCGGACATACAAACGTACAAGTACCACACTCATAGCATTCCATACCGTGAATCTTCTGGAAATAATCCAGATCGTTACGTTCCGCCGCCTGTGCCATCATCTGCGGTACCAGATGACTCGGGCACACCGTTGCACACCGACCACAGCGGATACAGTTGGTCGGCTCATATTTCTCCACCTCGTCCTCGCTCATGGCAAGAATCGAAGAACTGGTTTTGGTAACCGGTGTATTCAGATCATACATCGCCATACCCATCATCGGGCCTCCGGAAATCAGTTTCTTCGCCTCTCCTTTCAGGCCACCTGCTTCCTCTAAAACCTCCGCATGGCTCATACCGAATTTCACCTGATAGTTCTGAGGCTCTGCCATAGCATCGCCGGTCAGCGTCATAACGCGGCTCATGGATGGTGTCGACTTGCATACTGCATCATAAATCGCCAGTATGGTCTGCACATTGTCCACAATACATCCCGCATCTGCCGGCAACATTTTGGAATTAATCTTTCTTCCGGTGGTCACATAAATCACCTGACGCTCTGCTCCCTGTGGGTATTTCGTCTTCAATATTTTGACTTCCAGATCCGGATCCGAATCGGTCAGATACTGCAGCTTGGCAATGGCCTCCGGCTTATTGTCCTCAATGGCAATGATACCCTTGGCATTGTCAAACAGAGAAAGAACGACCTTCAGCCCCTGAATGAGTTCCTCCGGTCTCTCCAACATCAAACGGTAATCCGAGGTGAGGTATGGTTCACACTCTGCACCATTCACAATCACGTAATCAATATCTTCTTCATTCTTCGGAGTTACTTTAACATTTGTCGGGAATCCCGCCCCTCCCATGCCGACGATACCGGCATCTTTGATAATCTGGCGAATTTCCTCCTTTGTTAACTGTGTGTAATCCCTGTCCTGTCCGAGGTCCTCCACCGGCTGGTACTCGCCGTCGTTGGCAATAACCACGCAGGTAGCCTTTGCTCCCGAAGACAAAAGTCTCGGTTCAACTGCTTTCACCTCTCCTGAAACAGAGCTTACGATATTGGCTGAAATAAATCCACTTGCTTCGCCAATAATCTGTCCCATCTTCACTGTATCACCTACAGCTACAACAGGCGTTGCCGGGGCTCCAATATGCTGGCTCATAGGAAATACAAGTTCCTCCTTCGGTTCCATGACACGAATTGGAGAATCCATGCTGAGTTCCTTGCCCTCATATGGATGTGCGCCCCCCCTAAAGGTTGACTGTCCCAATGAAATTTCCTCCTTTACCGAGTTTTTGATACATATTTATCATTATAGCACATTCGTCAAAAATGACAAGTTATCGACGGAATTTTCAAGAAATTTACACAGTTTCAATACTACATTATGAAAAAAAATCCTTGGATATGTCCTTCACCATCCCTCCACTTGAGTTTCTTCATTTTCATACACAACACCCATGTTTGTTGATATAAGTTATCAACAACTTTTAAAAAATAACCCAAATATAAGGAACCTTTTCTCTTTTTGATATAAAATAAAGTGCCTCTAAGCGGATGAGTTCTGATTTATGGCGGGGGAACGGACTAAATGGGTTGTTC
>JALENH010000314.1 GCA_022767895.1 Eubacterium sp. | reverse complement strand
GCATTCATAAAACCTCCTTCTTGTGCAAACTCAATAATTAAATGAGCCGTTGATTTGATGACATCCATATAATATTCAACCTCTTTTTCGCTATAACCATTTATCTCAACACGATATGAGGGCAAATAACAAGTCATATTATGAAAACCGTCTCTCTCATCTGGCGTTTCCACATATACTTTCACTTCTCCATTCTCCAGTTTTTCAGAGTGTACTATTTCAGTATCATTTTCCAATGTCATAAATGGATACATCATATCCGTCACCTCCCTGTCCAGTCTTTCCCTTATATTATACCAACATATCCCCAAAGATACCATATCATTTTTACCTTTTCCAAAAGGCATCCGGAACCATCCCGGATGCCTTAAATAACGCCTACTTCCACTCTTCAAATCCGCAAACTCTATTGTCGCCTGTCCTTCCTTCTGTTCTTGTGGTCTTCACGAATAGGAGCAAGACAATCTGCTTGATCCATCATCTCTGTCATCAACGGAGCCGTGCTGCAGTCTCTCATTTTCGTAACCGTTTCATTCAGTACCTGATAGTTCAGCGCCGTTCCTACCGCATCACAGGTGTAATTCACTGCCCTGCTTGCTTTGATTCCCATACGGTCAGCCTCTGCTGCCGCATCAATATTGGCTCCCAGGAAAATGAACTCCCAATTTTTAGCCTGACGTTTTTTAATCATTTCCTTCACCTTCGCGTAGGAGTACATGGTACTGGCATTTTCCATGCCGTCAGTTGTAATGATAAAAATTGTTTTCTCGGGACGTTCTTCCTTTGGCATCCCCTTGCGGACGTTTTTGATATACTGAACGGAACTTCCTACGGCATCCAAAAGTGCCGTGCATCCGCGTACAAAATACTGCTTGTCTGTCATTGGCGGAATTTTCCTAATGTCTACCCTGTCATAAAGCACCTCCGACACATCGTCAAACAATACCGCCGATACCACGACTTCGCCTTTTTCTTTCTTCTGCTTCTCAATCATCCCATTGAAACCGCCAATGGTGTCCGCCTCCAGACCGCTCATGGAGCCGCTTCTGTCTAAGATAAATACAAGTTCTGTCAATCCTTTTTTCATGATAAATACCTCGCTTTCATTTTGAGGAGCCTGCACTCCTTTGTTATCTGTTGAAGGTATCTTACCACGAATGAAAAAAAATAAGGTCGCTAGGGAGGCGACCTTACAAATTTTATGAAATTAAGCACTTCAAACCGTGCTCCTCCAATTGGATATCCAGCTCAATCATATCATAAATCCCGTTCTCAATGAAATAAGAAAAAATAACGTCCGTCTTGTCACAGGGCGAAAGTGCATAACCTGCTCTTGCAAGCAAATCCCTGGTCTCATCCATGTTCAGCCTCGCCCCGACACACAGACACATAGCCGTCATCTTCTGTGGATGATACTCGGCATTATTCTTAATCTTTGAAAAAAGTTTCTTGTCCACAATTGCCCTTTTGTACACTTCCGCATTTGTCAATCCCTTCTCTTTAATCAGATAAAGAAGATATTCTGAGAAAGTGTCCGACATGTGTTTCATTCGCTCCTTAAGCTGCTTTTGATGCTGCTCATAAAAAACAATCTCAGCAACATTCTCAACAACATTGGCAGTACACATTTGCGGCGCCAAATATTCTGTCATTTGCACATGGCGTCCATATTCTTCTTCCTTCTTCTCTTCTACATAATTGTCGGCGATATAAGATGTCAAATCCGGGTAAATACTCGCCCCCAGTGTTGTCGATTGGGAGTCAAACACCACTAAGAAAATCAGCATCTCATGCCGCATAAGAAAGGCATTGATTACATCAACGGCAATGCGCATTCCTTCTTCTTTGGGATATCCAAATCCACCGGTGGAAATCAGCGGAAATGCAATTGATTTCACGTTATGTTTACTGGCAAGTTTCAAACTCTTCTGATAACAGGAGCGCAATTTCTTTTCTTCTCCGGAATTCCCATCTATAAAATGCGGACTTACGGCATGAATAATATACTTCGCCGCCAGATTGAATGCCGGCGTAATAAATGCCCCACCTTCTTCTACAACGCCAACATTCTGCTTCCGGTATTCCAAAAGCTGGTCAAATCCGGCAGCTGTATAAATGGCATAATCACAGCCGGTGCCAACCGTCGGATGGTCATTTGCCGTATTGACAATAGCGTCACACTGCATTTTGGTTATGTCATTTCGTACGATTTTAAATGGCATGGCGCCACCTCCCTTCCTGCTTATTCGAAAAATCCCGGCATTAGCCAAATAACGTCATGCTAAAGCCGGGATTCTTTTCTCAGAAAAATTTAGGCCTCTTCTGTCTCCTCATCCATCTTCAATTCGTTTGCCAAATCACTCAGCTGTTCTACCATTTGTTCAACCTCGCCGGTGATACTGCTGTTTGTCTCGCTGGATTCCAGAGTCTGGCTCGAATGTGCCGTAACTTCCTCAGTTACGGTGGAAATGGTTTCAATTCCACGGATAACCTGCTCATTGGCACTTGTCAGACCGGAAACGGACTGGTCAAGTTTATCTGACTCATGATAAACCTCATCCACTTTTCTCGCAATCTCCGTGAAGCATTGAGCGGTATTGTTGGCCACCACATTCTGCTCCTCTGCATTTTGCAGCATTTCCTCAATGACTTTTACCATCTTGCCTAATTCACTGGAAACATTTCCAATTAATTCCGTGATTTCCACGGTAGCATTCTGGGTCTGGGTTGCCAGATTGGAAATTTCCGAAGCAACTACGGCAAATCCCTTGCCGGCATCTCCTGCTCTCGCCGCTTCGATACTGGCATTCAACGCCAGAAGACTGGTCTGGCTTGCTACCCCGTTAATCATTTCCGTGATTGACTGCATCTCTGATGCATACCGGTTCAACTCGGTAATCTCATTGGACACATCCTGATTCGCCTGATTCGACCGCTCTACATGACGAATCAGCTCATCAATATTTGTCTGGGAAGTAGAAATTTCTTCTCTTGCGGCACTAATATTATTGGAAATCGCATTGGTAGATTCACTGACGTGATGAATCGCCTGGTCGATTTCTTCTGTCTTTTCCTTCTGCATCTGTATGGAATCAGCCGCTTCACTCGTTCCCTGAGCCACATCTTCCATGGAAGTTTTCGTCTCATTGGCCGTATCTTTCAGTATCTTCATCTTGTGGGCAACCGTTTCGATGTTGTCTGACATCTGCCCGGACACTCTCAAAATCTGTTCCATCAGCTCTGCATTTTTTTCTTTCCCCGACTCAATCTGCTGCATCCGGTTGTGATTTGTCAACGCAGCAGCGATGGTACTCATGGTGAGGAAAATCGTACTCAGCACCAGCGTCAGAACACGAATTTCCACATTCATTACGCCGGCTCCCGAAATCTGATGGGTGACTGCCATATAAATAATCTGTGCAATGTTGCAAATCGTAGCCCCCAGCATATAGGAAAATATAAGCTTATTGTTATTATAACAAAGCAAAATGACTGCCACTACGATGGCGTAAATATAAGAAACCGGAGACGTAGACGTAAAAATGATAAAAAGGTATAAAAACGTAAATCCTCCCGCAATGGCATATTGTACCTTCTCCGAATCCTTACTCTGATGAAGGAGTATCTTACAGGCCACATACGGAATCAGTGCCAACACTAGAAAAATAAGGAAGTATAGCCAGGTTCTGCTCTTATTGAGTACCTGCAAAAAATTACTGATAATCAACACTATGGTAAGCATGCCATAGCAAAACATTGCCGTTGCATTGACGCGGCGCCCGTCTGAAAATTTGTTGTATTCCTTTTTCGTTTCCCCCTGTCATTCGTTTTTTTAACTGCCGTAAAAACAGTTATTTTCCTTTAACAACTCTTATTTTTGATTATAGCACCAGAAAATGAAAAAATCTACCGTCGAAAAAGATTAATATGTAAATTTGTTTGTATGGATTCATATTCTTTTTTCAAATCATGTTCTTCCGTCACATCCAACATGGGCGCTCCATCAATATCAAAATGAACCCGGCGGATACCGCTGCTGCGTACACCTTCCACACCCGGTCTGGCATGGTAGGTGTTCCAGACAAGACCATTTTCATCGGTAACATAGGCATTGTGCCCGGTACCGTATTCACCCTCCACGCTTCGTGATGTAAGAATCGGATAATTATTCTTCCGCCAATTTCCCGGCTCCAACAAATCCTTGCCGGGTTCTATCACCAAATAACTGACCACATAGGAAGTATCAACAGCCGCTGCAGAAAACGTAATATATAGTTTGTCCCGGGAAACAAGGGCATACGGTCCCTCTTCCACGAAGGTGTGGTTGTTGCCCCATCCATAATCCGGCTTGGACAGAATTACGGGGTCAGATAAAAGTTTCCACGGTTCTTCCGGATTAAGCTTTGCGATATAAAGCCATGCCCCCAAATCCTTCGGTAAAAATTCTCTCTGTGACCAGATGACGTACCATGCACCTTCCCAGGAGAAACAAGTCATGTCAAGAGAAATGGTTTTACCTGCTTCACAGAGATCACTACCATCCTTTTTTACAATTCGTCGCGGAGCCGACCAGTCCTCACGGCATATCGGATTTCCTCCCTCCCGCAGTTCCATCAGGCAACTTTCCTCCCAGAAAAATTCGCCCGGAGTTGCCGCGTGGAAAATATAGAGTCTTCCGTCAATCTCATGAAATTCCGGGGCCCAAAGCAAACCGCCAATTCCCTCATACGTAGTGGAATCCAGAATCAGATGCTCCTCCGCATCCACAAGACCTGTTATGGTATCTGCTTCTCTTATATAAAGTGTGTGATTGTCGTCGGCATCGTTTGTCGCTATAAAATAGTATTTGCCATTCCATCTCGTGACACAGGGGTCTGCACGGTTAAATGCCACGGGAAATGGAAAATGCTCCTGCTGCACCTTTCCCTGAATGTTGTAGTCTCCCTCTTTGTTAAAATCAACCGCCGATAAATCCCAGTTCACTTTTCTTTGCACCGTTGTTCCATCCGAGTATGTCAGGGTAGCACAATAATCCGCCAGTTCCTCTTCGGAACAGACAGAAATTTCATCCGGGAAAATTACGCCCGTATTTTCCGGCGTAATCAGTTTTTTCTGCAGACGTTCGGCAACCATAGGAGGTACTTCTATCATGTTATGCAGAATCGCCCCCTCCATATCCACTGTCTGCACCTCGCCAAGCTCGGATAATGGCAAAGGAGCTGATACCTCCCTGGCAGTCACGCTGCATTTCCCACTCTGCAGCATATCGAATTCCCCACAAAAAGTTCTGCCGGTTTCATCCATCCAACTCAACTGATAGCAGTCACCAGATTCATTATAACAACAAGTGATGCGCTCAATATAACAATCACTCAATTGTATGAGCCCTACTTCCTGATAAATGAGCAAATCTTCGGAAGTCCAAAATAACACACTTCCTTTACTACTCTCATCCCGGTCCCCATCCGCCTCAATACGAATTGCAAGCACACCAAACGTCCCATCTTTCATGGAAAACAGAAATGGATTCTTCAAACTCATTGGGTTTAATGAACCATCCTCATTTTCCGTTGCCAGGGCAAACAAAACACCGGAGTTGTGATTTAATCCCTGATAATGAATGCCATCACTGCTCAGTGCAAGATGCATACTATATGCCAATCTCGGATCATAGAGTACGCTGTCAACAGGTTCCCTTGTGTAACATAATACATAATTTGACATGATATCCTCCATTCATCAAAAAATATTCCCTCCTTAGGGCCGCCCTACCAATTTAGCACCGTAGGCATACCCGTCATAGCGGGCTGCCCAGCAAGGCATGAGCATCGGCGTGCTTCCATTGAATCCATAACAGCGATAGCCGACAAACATCTCTACATGATAAATTCCTTTGTAGCGTCCGTTTTTCGCCCCTGTTTGAAAAACAAGATCCCCCGGCCGCAATTTCATTTTTGTTATGTTTTTCTCACTGACGCCACCCTTCACCATCTTTTTCTTGCCGGCACACCACTTTGCAATATCCGCAGCTACCGGGGCATAATTACGATTCCCAAATGTTTTCCCCATCAGGCGGTAAGATTTCCAGACAAGCGAACTACAGTCATAATATTTACTGTTCATTCGCAGGGGCTGGCTATATTTACAGGTCTTATAAATCTTTTTCGCACGATTTATCACTTTTTTCATTTTGGATGAGACGACAGAAACGGCACAGCCCAGCCGGTGTTCACCGATTTGCGCGTAGACAACGGTGTTTCCGGTCTTTTTCTTCGCCTTTATCACACCCTTACTGGATACCGTTGCCACTTTTTTATTCGTTGAAACCCACTTGATTTTCCCGGAATACCCCTTTATCTTCAAAGCCGTTTTCTCTTTGTATTTTAGGAGAGCCGAATTTTTCCTCATTGTCACCTCAGACACATGGATGGTCACAGTAAACTCCTTGCCGTTTATGCGGAATGTCAGTGTGGTTTTTCCACTTCGCAAGGTGGTAATCACGATGGCTTTTTGCTCTTTGTCCAGGCGGGAATTGACCCAGTCACCGTTGGTGGAGCTGACCAGAGAAAAACTGCAGTATTTC
>JALENH010000045.1 GCA_022767895.1 Eubacterium sp. | reverse complement strand
GAGCAGCAACGAAAGAATTTCCACCATTTTCATTGAATTCCAAACATTCCAAGGCGGTATTATCCAAAATAACCTGTCCCCAGGAATCTCGTATTGCAAAATCCATATGATCTTTCAATAAAAATGAAAACAGGTCTTCATTATAATCCTTTTGATTTACACACAATACAATCCGCTGTTTATGTCTTTTTTCCCTTCCGATGGCATATGGCAGATTCAATATATCCAGCCTTTTTTTCAAAGAAATAACAAAATCCGTGGTCGTTCCCTCTGTTAAATCCTCGTTGTAACCTTCCCAATATTCTATGCTAATCGTATTAGAATCTAACTCATCGATATTACATTGTTTTTTCCCAAATTCTGTATTGGAGCTCCTTGTTTCCCAATCCGCCTGAATCTGCGTATAAAGGGAAAAACCAACATTCAGGCAGGAATGTGATATGTTATACAGAAAAAGTTCCCTCATATTTTTCTCTTTCCATTGTTTCTCCAAATCCCAGGAAAAGGATAAGGGATTGTCCATTTTCCCATGCAGGCTCAAATGATTGCTATAGCCTGCATCGACAGATAACACCGCTTCCTTATCTTCACAAAGAGATTCCAATGCAGACTGTATATCCTCCGATGTATCTTCCGTAAGAAAAATACTCAAAGTAGTTTTATTTTTATCTGTAAACTTGATTTCCTTCACATTCTTTGGCTCTATCTCTACACCATTAATCGTCCACTTTCCCGGTCGAACCAATAAATCACGAATCACTTCTCGTGGATCTGTATCTCCAAAACAAGCAAGCGGAAGCACTCCTCGCAGGGAATCATCCTGTTCTTCCCAAATGTAGGTACTGCCTCCTACAAGTATTTTAATCCGTTCCTCTATCGTACTGAAATCTTCTTGAAACGCATCAATCGATACACCCTTATCCCTTACAGCCAAAAATGTTTCTGTATCTTCAAACCCAAACATAATCTCTTCACGGTAAGAAAAATAAAAATAGGTACCGGCTGCCCCCGCCAGCATACAGGCAATAATTAGCGCTATGATAACCTTCTTTATCCCTGCTTTTTTCTTCTCTGCAGAAATCCCACTCATGGCCCCCAACAGCTCGTTCATATTGGCATAACGGTCCTCCACTTTCACGGCCAGACCTTTCTGCAAGAGAGCTTCCAACTGGTCAGGTATATCCTTGCCCTTTTCCTTTACCGTTTTATACTCATCGAAAATAGAACGCTGGAGAGAATCCGGCGGACGCACACCTGTCAAACATTCATAGCATACAGCACATAGTGCATACACATCCGACCATGAACCCACATTCCCTTTTTGCGCATATTGTTCAATCGGTGTATATCCCTGTTTTGTGAAAACAGTAGTTGTTTTCGTTCCATCACCTTTCAACGTATCCTTAACGGTTCCAAAGTCCACAAGGCACAAAGAGCCATTCTCCAGGACAATAATATTGCTGGCACTAATATCACGATGCACAATTCCCCGGTTATGTACACGCTCAAGAGTGGCTACCAAAGGTTTTATTTTTTCCAGCATATCTTTCCAATCCATGGGACCATTCTTCTCCAAATACTTATCCAAAGTATTCCCACGTAAATAATCCATGACAATATATGCCGTTCCATTTTCTTCAAAATAGTCCAAAATTTTCACGATGCCATTCTCATTACTAAAACCGCTTAATGTTCTGGCCTCTTGCAGAAATCGTTTTTTTGCCTGTTCAAATATTTCCTTTTGGGAGGCATATGTAATATGAATTTCATTGGATTCCATAACATCTCTTTGGACATATTCACGGCAATACAATTCTTTAATTGCCACCGTCATATCGATTTTCTCATTGACAGCTGCATAAGTTATTCCGAAGCCACCCTCACCTATGACATTCTCAATGCGATATCTCCCCTGCAACAAAGTATCTGGTTTTAATATGTATTCGTCGTATTTTGTAGGCATAATTTTTCACCCTTTTCTGTTTTAATATGCGTTTATCTTAACACTTTATATTATACAAACTTCTTTTTGAAATTTTTTTCCATTTTTTTCACTCAAAGAGTTTTGACAGAAAGAA
>JALENH010000308.1 GCA_022767895.1 Eubacterium sp. | reverse complement strand
CCTCCTTTCCCATCGCATGTATGCCTGCCGCCTGTTCATAGGTGTAAGCAGTCTGTATCATTTTCTTCTCCTGGAAACAGTCTGCAATCAGCTGCAGACCTATGGGCAGTCCCTTGTCATCTTTGCCACAGGGAACCGTCATGCCCGGCAGACCGGCCAGATTGACGGAAATGGTATAAATATCTCCCAGATACATTTTAATCGGGTCACTTAAGCTGTCCCCAATTTTGGGCGCCGTGGTAGGTGCCGCCGGTGACAGAATGATATCATATTTTTCAAAGGCTCTGTCAAAGGCTTTCTTTATCAACGCTTTTGTGCGCAGTGCCTTCAAATAGTAGGCATCGTAATAACCACTGCTGAGTACGAAGGAGCCGAGCATAATTCGACGCTTCACCTCCGGTCCAAATCCCTCGGAGCGGCTCCTTTTATACATATTATGGAGCCCCTCGTATTCCTCCGTGCGATAACCATATTTCACGCCGTCAAAACGAGACAGGTTGGAGCTTGCCTCCGCAGAAGCAATGACATAGTAAGCCGGAATGGCATATTCCACCAGACTCAAGTCAAATTCCTCCACAATGGCACCCTTCTCCTTCAACACCTCTGCTGCCTGTAAAATAGCACTTTTCACCTGAGGATCTAACCCCTCACCAAAATAATCCTTCGGAATACCAATTCTCATGCCCTCCACATTTTCCACCAAAGCGGATGTGAAATCGGTATCTTTCCGCTCTACGCTGGTGCTATCTTTCGAATCATGTGAGGAAATGACCTCCAAAATGGTGGCGCAGTCTGTCACATCCTTTGCCACCGGCCCAATCTGGTCAAGAGAAGAACCGTAAGCAATCAGACCGTAACGGGATACGGTCCCATAAGTAGGCTTGATTCCCGTAACGCCGCAAAATGAACTGGGCTGACGGATGGAGCCGCCGGTATCGGAACCAAGTGCATAGGTACATTCTTCGGCTGCCACAGCGGCACAGGAGCCACCGGAGGAGCCTCCCGGAACATGCTCCGTGTTGTGTGGGTTGCGTGTAACACCATAGGCAGAGGTTTCGGTGGTACTACCCATGGCAAATTCGTCCATGTTCGTCTTGCCGATGATAACAGCCCCTGCCTTCTCCAGATTTTTCACCGCTTCCGATGAATAGGTGGGCACAAAATTGTGAAGAATGCGGGAACTGCATGTGGTAAGGATTCCCTCGGTACACATATTATCCTTGATAGCCACCGGTACACCGGCCAATGGCCCGGTAAGTTCACCGGCCTCAATCTTCTTCTGCACCTCCTCCGCTCTGGCAAGAATCGTATCCTTTTCCAGTACGGTGACAAAACTGTTGATGGTTTCATCTTTATCCTGTATTTGCTGCAGCGCATCCATGGCAGCATCCATGGCTGTCACTTCGCCGGTCCGGATTTTTTTTCCCAGCTCGACGGCAGTTAAACTCATTAAACTCATTTTCATCCTCCATTCCAACGTGTTTGCACATTATGCAAATGTTTTTGGTACCATGTATGTCCCTTCCTTTTTCTGAGGCGCATTCCGCAGCATATTCTCGCGGTCATCACCATTCACAACCTCATCCTCCCGGAATACATTCTGCACCGGGAACACATGGGACATGGGTTCCACCCCTTCGGTATCCAGCTCATTCAGCTTGTCGATATAGTCAAGCATACTCTCCATATCCTTCTTTGCCTGTTCTTTTTCCTCCTCAGACAATTCCAGTTTTGCCAGAATACCTACATATTCAATCGTCTCATCAGAAATATGATTTGCCATTCGATTTTCCTCCTTACTTCTATGGTTCCAGACGGCTTAAATCCCTTGGGAACAAAGTCGTCTCTCTTACATTTTCTTCGCCCAGCAATTTCATTGTCAGACGCTCTAAGCCGATTCCCAGTCCACCATGAGGCGGCATACCATGTTTGAAAATCAGCATATACTGTTCCATGCCCTCCTGTGTCATGCCGCGGTCCTCGATTTTATCCACCAATGTCTGGTAATCGTGGATTCGCTGACCGCCTGTGGTAATCTCCAGTCCATGGAACAACAAATCAAAACTTAATGTGACAGCCGGATTCGCCGGATCATCCATGGCGTAAAACGGACGTTTTCTGGATGGATAATGAGTAACAAACACGAAATCGGCATCCATCTCTTCCTTAAAGTACTGCCCAATCAGGGTTTCCTCCTCCGGATCTAAATCGTAAGGATTGCGGATGGGACGGTCATATTTTTCTGCCACCAGTTCTTTTGCCTCGTCAAACCGCACCTGGGGAATTTCATCCACCTTCGGCAGTTTCACATCCAGAAGTTTCAGTTCCTTCTCATATTCCTTCTGCAAAAGCTCCATGGTGTACTGTAAAAAGCCGGTCTCCATCTCCATAATATCCTGAAAGCTGTCAATATAGCCCATTTCGAAATCCAGAGAGGTGTACTCGTTCAAGTGTCGCTTAGTATTATGCTTCTCCGCACGGAATACCGGAGCGGCTTCAAATACCCGGTCAAACACACCCACCATCATCTGTTTGTAAAACTGAGGACTCTGGGCCAGCACCGCATGTTTGTGGAAATATTCCAGACGGAACAGATTGGCGCCGCCCTCGGCACCTCTGGCACCGATTTTCGGCGAGTGGATTTCCGTAAATCCCTGTTCATGAAGAAAATCACGGAATCCCCGGATGATGCCCTCCTGAATTCGGAATTTTGCTCTCTCTTTGACGTTTCTCAAAGACAAGGGCCGCAAATCCAGTTTGGTCTCCAGCGACGTGTTCATTTTCCATTTGTTAATGGCGATGGGCATTGCCTCCGTGGGGCGGGACAGCACCTTCACTTCCCGTAAACGAACTTCAAAACCATGGGGAGCACGCTCCTCTTTGGCCACAACTCCTTTTACCTCAACCGTTGCCTCCTCCTGCAGTTCTTTCAGGGAAATTCCGGTAACGCCATCCTCATAGACGGTCTGTACCAGTCCCTCTCTCTTGCGGAGAATGACAAATGCCACATCCCCCATATCACGGATTTTGTGAATAGCCCCGTTCACAATGACCTCTTTTCCTTCATAGTCACCTTCCAGGATATCCGAGATATCCAAATCTTCCTTGTTTGTTTTTCCAGTCAAATAGTCCATAACAACCTCCATTCCCATGCGTTTTCGCATAGCTCAATTCCCTTACAATTTGTTCGGACAGGTTGCATGAACATTTCTATAATGAGAAAAAGCAACCTGCTTCTGACAGATTGCTTCTGATTCACGATAACCGTCCCTCAAAGCATCTCTGCCTTCTGGGACGGGAAAATTCTATAGCATAAATAAACCCGCGGTACCACCCGCGTTGAGATACCCCGTCGTATCTCCACCTCATTCGACTAGTAACGGTGTCCACCGGATGAACTTACTTCGAATTCTCTGTTCAGCTCATCAGCTCCGGAATGTTCTCCTTCTTACCGCTTCCGCGAGACGCTCTCAGTCGGCGACGCCTCTCCCTGTCGAAAAGTCACTGCATAAGCATTTGTTTCCTTCTTCGCTTTGTCAAGTATTGTATCACAGACTATTTTGACCTGTCAAGAGAAAAAATTCGCTGGTTTGTGTCAACTGTTCGCTGGCATTTTTTCAGTTTTCAAACACCGCAGGTGTTGACGCTGTCTTATGTAAACTTACGTACCGCTACGTAAGACACTCGAGCGGGAGCGTCTCTTTGCATGGAACCGATACGAAAAATTCGTCTCGTGTCTTAGAATTTGAAATTTACTCAGCCTTCTCATGACAGGTAAAATAAATCACCTGATACTCTTTGCCGATTTCCTGCAGGAAGTCGGTGGCTTTTTCCAGTTTCGTATCGTCCAGATTCACAAAAGGGTCATCCAACACCAGAAATGGTTTTTCGCCCTCATACATGGCGTCTACCAGTGCCATCCGTGTACAGATGCCGACCAGATCTTTTCGACCTTCGCTCAGGAAACGGATTTCCCGGGACATGCCCAGTTCCTGTACGGTGAGGTTGGCACCGGCATCAAACTGATACCCGGAGGCTTCCTCTCCCGAGAGTATCCGGTAATACTTCTCGAAGCCCTTCTGCACCGGTCCCATGTACCGGGCAGTCAGAGTGTCTCTGGCGCGCTGTAACAATTCCATCGTTTTCAGAATCAAATCGTGCTTTCTTTTTCCCTCGCTGTACGTTTCCTTCCGCTCCTCTAATTCCACCCGCAGTGCGGCCAGTTCATCCGCTCTCTCCTGAAGTTCCTGAAGCTGGTTGTCATAATCAGCAATGGTTTTCCGGGCAAGCTCCTTCTCTTCCAGATACTGCTCCAGTTTCTCATGAATCTCCGACAGCGAATCCTCATTCTCCGGTTCCGGCATTTCCATCAGTTTCTTACTATCATTGGTTTGCTCAAATTCTGCCTTACGCTGCCCTGCTATCCTGCAGGCTTCCTGCGCCTGGCTGTAGTGGTTGACCATATCCCGAATATCCTGCAACAGTCTGGATACCGGATTCTGAATTTCAAAGCCATATTTTTGCAAGCTCTCTGCCAGTTGTTGATGACACTCCCGGAACTTACTATCTGTATCGCGATACACATTTACTTTTGGCGTCCAGCGCCCAAAATTGCGCACCTGCTCCTTGAGAGAGGACAGGCGGAACGCCCATTGTTCTTCGGGAACTCCTTCCGGGTAATACAATTTCATAAAATTGGCCAATGAGGTCTGCAACGTTTCAAAACGTCTCTCTTTATCCTCGTCCACGGCCTGTTTGCGGACAGCAAGACTACGGTATTTGGCAGCATCTATCTGCAAAGTACTAAGCTGCGTGCGAATCTCTCCCACCTCACCGGATAGAGAAAACTTCCGGCAAAATGATTGCACCTGTTCCATCCCCTGCTGCACCGATTCCTGGTCTGCCGCCAGTTCCTCCTGCAGCTGCAGAAGAGAAGAATTTTCCTCCGGTGTTTCTTCTTTCTTACTAATGAAAAGAATTACAACCGCCACAACCAAAAGGATAACGGCAACAATCACACCGGATGCAGCCTGCACAAAATAACTGATGCAAAAGCCCGCCACCAGTGCCAGTACAGCCAACAAAAGTGACGGCAGGAAATTGGGGTTCTTTCGATGTTCTTTCACCTGACTCAGCGTATCAATCATTGCCTGCTTGGACGTCAGCGTTTCCCGTTTGCGCTGTGCCTCCTCCCAGACATCCCGGATCTGCTGAAGCTCTGCCTCAGTGGGAACACCCTGTGGATATTTGGCAGACAGTTCTTCCCATTCCCTTTCCTCCTCAGGAGCCAGACGTTCCGACAGAATAGTAAGTTTCAATCCATCGTACTCCTTCAGCGCTACTTCCAGTTCCTCCATATCCTCCTCAGAGGGAATTTGATTTCCCAGAAGATGTTTCACCTGCCGGAAGGAGGTCATCTCCTCCGGAGTCAACTGGTTTTCCAACAGAATGTCGCGATACTCCTCACACTGTCTCTCCTGATCCTGCCACTTTTCCACCTGCTCCTGAGACGGAATATGCTCTTTGTCCGGGAACCGGTTCTGCATCACCGCCAACGCTTGCTGTGCCTCCTGACAGGCTGCCAAAAGTGTTGCATATTCTTTTTTTTTCACACCAAAATCCAGCGTTTCACTAATCTTGGCCTGATTTTTCTGCGCTTTCTGAATCTCCCGCTCCAAATCATCACGGCGGTCTGCCTGTACCTTTCGAAGTTCCTCCACCTCACAAATACTTTTTACGACGCTATCCTCTTCACGCAGAGAATTTTCCATATCAGAAATTACCACCTTTTCCTTATTAAGAGAGCCGGTCTTTCTGTTTGGGCTCATTTTAGTGGTTTGATCTTTCAATTTGTTATACACAGTCTGAAAACTGTTGATGTCGTCGGTGTTCTCAACAAGATTCCCCAGTTTCGCATGAACGCGATCGGTTGCCCCTGCCTCACAATCCTGCTGGGACAGAAATACCGTCCGCCGAAAAGAAGCAGCATCAATCCCGAATAGTTCCTCCCCGATGTTGGAAGAAAAATCTTCGCTGGGCAGATTGGTATCAGCTTCCCGCAATTCAAACTCATCGTCTTTCTCTCTTTTATCAAATACCCGGCGCATAATGTACTGTTTCCCCTTCACTTCAAAGGTTACACTTCCGCCGTACACGCCACCCTGCCAGGGCATAAAACGTTTTCTCTCGTTGATAAGTTTATCTTTTTTGCCCGAATTTTCAAACCCAAAAAACATAACACGGATAAAGGCCGCCAATGTACTTTTTCCCCATCCGTTTTTCTGGCAGATAATATGGATTCCTTCTGAAAAATCAAAGGAGAAGTCACTTAGTTTTCCAAAATTCTCGATTTTACACTGTACAAGTTTCATTCAAACTCCTCCCCCGCCAGAGCACGGATGCCATACTGAACGATCTGTGCCTTGTCTTCTTCCGAAAGTTCTTCACTTGCCCGTACCGTCCGGACAAATTCACCTTTCAGGGATTCGTCCAACATATATTTATCATAATCAATACGGATTCTCGTCTGATCCTTTGCTTTCACAAAATAGAAATCGTCCTGCAGCCAGTTCACCAGATAGTCCAGATCTTTTTCACAATCTACATCTACTTCTCC
>JALENH010000275.1 GCA_022767895.1 Eubacterium sp. | reverse complement strand
GGTGCTTTGTACAAGCCAAATGTTATTGTTTCTAACAATTTTTCCCATGCATTTGCTTCATCTAAAGTAATTTTTCCTGCCTTATCTTCTCTCTGTGGAATATCCGGTGTTGCCGCTGGCGTCGCTGCTGGTGTCGCCGTTGGCGTCGCTGCCGGTGTTGCCGTCGGTTTATTCGTCGGTGTCGCCGTCGGGCTGTTCGTTGCCGTCGGGCTGTTCGTTGCCGCCGGACTGTTCGTTGCCGCCGGACTATTCGTTGTTTCCGCCGTTGATGTTGCCGCCGGACTATTCGTTGGCTTATCTGATTTATCCGGATTCGGAGTAATCTTTACTCCAGTCCCATTTTCCCCAGCCGCTGCCTTATTGACAGTAATCTGACAAACCGCTTTTTTCCTAGTACCATCCAATGCCATAGCAGTAATCGTTGTTTGACCTGCTCGCAATGCTCTGGTAGTTCCATCAGTTACGACTGCCACATTCGGATTACTGCTTGTCCAGCGCAATTTCTTATAAGAAGCATTGACTGGCATTACACTTGCCCCCAGTTGCAACGTTTGTCCCTCCAAAAGAGTCTTTGTCTTTGAATTCATTTGAACAGACTTTACCTTAGTTCCTACAATCACTTTAAGTGTTGTCCTTTTCTTTCCCTTTTTGGCTGTAATTGTTATTTTACTGCTACCTTTTTTCTTTGCCGTCAGTTTCCCCTTTTTATCCACTTTCACAACTTTCTTATTTTTTGAGTGGAATTTCAGATTTTTCCAGGCTGTCTTAGAAACCTTTCTATTTACGGCAATTTTCAGAGTGACCCGTTCCTTCTTTTTCATAACAAGCACTCCGGAATCCGTTGTTCTGACCTCTATCTTTTTTATCTTTGCTGCTCTTTTTGCCCCACCGGTTCCACCGGAAAGCAGAGAAATCAACAAAGAAAAACTGAGAACCAGACCAATCCCCATTCTCATTGTCTTTTTCATCATGCTTCTACCTCCTTTTATTGTTTACGGAATATGCATAACTTTATTATATAATGGTATAGGATAAATTCAATGAAAATGGAGAAGAAAAAAACATGGAAAAAAATTAACTATTAAGAAAGAATTTTCTATTTTAACATAACAGGGCTGGTACATATGAAATATACCAGCCCCTGTAACCACTATTCATACTTGAAAATAAAGCAGCCTATTTAATCACTCTAACACGAATTACTCCATCAATTGCTGCAAGATCTTTTATAACACTTTCCTTGACCTCGGAGCAAACATCAAAAATCGAATAGGCATAATCCCCACGGCTCTTGTTCACCATGTTCTCAATGTTCACACCATCTTTGGAAAACAGGGTTGTGAACTGGCTGAGCATATTCGGCACATTTTTGTGAGCCACCGTAATACGTCCCTCTGTGGAGCATACACCGGCATCACAATTGGGATAGTTCACGGAATTCTTAATATTTCCATTCTCCATAAAATCACGAATCTCATGAACTGCCATCTTCGCACAGTTATCCTCAGACTCCTGTGTGGATGCACCCAGGTGAGGTGTAACTGTAGTATTCGGAAGATTTACTGTCGTCGGATTCGGGAAATCCACAATATACTTTCCAACTTTACCGGACTCCAGTGCCTCTTTCATGTCATCTTCATTTACCAATGTATCACGGGAGAAGTTTAACAGTACAACACCGTCCTTCATTTTGTCAAAAGCAGCTTTGTTAAACATGCCTTTTGTAGAATCCAAAAGAGGTACATGGACGGTAATATAATCACACATCTCATACAGTTCCTCATTGGTTTTAACCATCGTTACGTCTCTGGACATATTCAGGGCATGCTCCACCGACAAATACGGATCACAGCCATAAACGTCCATTCCCAGACGGTTTGCTGCATTGGCAACCTGAACACCGATTGCGCCCAGACCGATAATACCAAGTTTTTTTCCTTTGATTTCTGTTCCGGCATACGCTTTCTTTGCTTTTTCACCAGACTTGGCAATATCCGGATCATCTTTATTTTCTTTACACCACTGAATACCACCGGTAATATCACGAGCAGCCAAAAGCATAGAGGCAATGACTAATTCCTTCACACCATTGGCATTGGCACCCGGTGTATTGAATACGACAATTCCCTTCTCCGCACATTTGTCCAACGGAATATTGTTTACGCCGGCACCGGCACGGGCTACTGCCAGAAGATTGTCAGACAATTCCATGTCATGCATCACGGCACTACGCACAAGGATAGCCTGTGCCTCCGCCGTGTTTTCTGTGATTTCATACTGGTCGCTCAACATATCCAGACCGCATGCTGCAATCGGATTTAAGCAATTTACTTTGATACTCATTTACGCGTTCTCCTCCTCAAATTTCTTCATAAACTCAACTAATTTCTCGACACCTTCTTTTGGCATCGCATTGTAAATGCTGGCACGCATTCCACCTACGGTACGATGTCCTTTCAGGTTTTCAAATCCGGCTTCCTTCGCTTCTTTTACAAATTTGGCATCCAGATCAGCATCTCCTGTTACAAAAGGTACATTCATAAGAGAACGGTCTTCCTTGCGCACAGTTCCCTTGAACAGCTTGGAAGAATCCAAACAGTCATACAGAATCTTTGCTTTTTCAATATTTCTCTTCTGCATTTCCTTCAGGCCGCCCATCTTTTTAATCCACTTAAATACCTTTCCGCATATGTAAATACCATATGCCGGAGGAGTGTTGTACAATGACTGTGCATCCGCATGGGTTTTATACTGCAGCATGGTTGGCACTTTTTCATCAACTTCATCCGGAATGAGATCCTCGCGGATGATAACAATTACCACACCTGCCGGTCCGATATTTTTCTGAACACCACCATAGATTACTCCATATTTGCTGACATCCACGGGCTCAGATAAAAAGCAGGAAGATACATCGGCTACCAGTGTTTTTCCTTTCGTATTCGGCAATGTTTTGTACTTAGTGCCGTAAATCGTATTGTTCTCACAGATATATACATAATCAGCATCTTCATCAATCGGCAAATCGGAGCAATCCGGAATATAAGAAAATGTCTCATCCTCGGAAGAAGCAATTTTCACTGCCTTGCCATATTTGCATGCTTCCTGATAAGCCTTTTTCGCCCACTGTCCGGTCACAATATAGTCTGCCACTCCATTTTTCATGAGATTCATGGGAATCATAGCAAACTGCTGGGAAGCACCGCCCTGAAGGAAAAGGACTTTGTAATTGTCCGGAATTTCCATCAGTTCTCTCAGATCCTGTTCTGCGTCCTTGATAATTTTGTCATAGGCTGCGGAACGATGACTCATCTCCATCACCGACATACCAGTCCCCTGGTAATCCAACATCTCATCTGCTGCTTCCTGCAATACCTCTTCCGGCAATACCGCCGGTCCTGCTGAAAAGTTATACACTCTAGCCACTGTTATATCCTCCTTAAAATTATATGTTTATTAGTTCAAAACGCGGTTGTTCTGGTCCTTCTCATCGAATGATTCTTCGATGGCAGCACCTGGTGCAACCATTGGCCATACCTTGTCATCATGGTCGATTACTACTTCAATTACCACTGGCTCGTCGGCTGCCAGAGCAGTCTTAAGCGCATCATCCACTTCCTCTTTCTTTGTTACGCGAATTGCCTTCGCACCCATCGCTTCTGATACTTTGCAATAATCTACTTTATCTTCCAATACGGTCTGAGAATATCTCTTGCCGTAGAACAAGGTCTGCCACTGACGTACCATACCCAGTGCATGGTTATTGAACACAATCTGAACAATCGGAATGTTGTAACGGGTTGCCGTCGCAAGTTCATTCATATTCATGCGGAAGCACCCATCTCCGGCAATATTGATGACCGGCGTGTCCGGCATTCCAACTTTGGCTCCGATACAAGCACCCAGCCCATATCCCATAGTCCCCATACCGCCGGACGTAATGAAATGTCTCGGCTTACGATACTTATAATACTGCGCCGCCCACATCTGATGCTGTCCTACATCCGTTGTAATAATGGCCTCGTTATTGGTCAACTCGCCAATCCGCTCAATTACGTATGGCCCGGTCAAAACATCCGGATTGTAGGACATCGGCAACGCTTCTTTCCGTGCCATCACCTTATCAATCCATGCTTTATGATAATGCTGTTCCAGTTTTCGGTTTAAAATCTCCAGAACGGATTTCAAATCACCAATAATCGAATAATCTACCGGAATGTTTTTGTTAATCTCCGCCGGATCAATATCAATATGAACAATCTCTGCACGGTTGGCAAATTTCTTCGCATTGCCGGTTACACGGTCAGAAAATCTGGCTCCCAGCACAATCAAAAGATCGCATTCTGTCACACTGAGATTGGCCGTCTTCGTACCATGCATACCAAGCATGCCGGTATAATAAGGATCGGTACCATCAAAGGCACCTTTGCCCATCAGTGTATCCGTCACGGGTGCATCTACCTTGCGCACAAATTCCTGTAGTTCTTTCTCAGCACCGGAAATCACTGCTCCGCCACCGACAAAAATCATCGGTTTCTGGGATCTCTTGATGGCATTTACAACATTTTCAATATCTTTCTCATCAATGGTATCCACCTGACGCTGAATAATCTCCGGCGTATGTGGGGTAAAGTCAGCTACCGCCGCTGTCACATCTTTTGTCACATCCACCAAAACCGGTCCCGGACGTCCTGTCTGGGCAATCTTAAAGGCGCGGCGCATAACACCTGCCAAATCGTTGACATCCTTTACAATAAAACTATGCTTTGTAATCGGCATGGTGACACCGGCAATATCTACCTCCTGGAAAGAATCCTTTCCCAAAAGCGGCAATGTAACGTTACAGGTAATAGCTACCATCGGCACAGAGTCCATGTAGGCAGTCGCTATTCCCGTAACCAGATTCGTTGCTCCCGGTCCGCTGGTAGCCATACAGACACCAACTTTCCCCGTTGCTCTCGCATAACCATCCGCCGCATGACTTGCTCCCTGTTCGTGGGAAGTCAGGATATGACGGATACGGTCCTGGTATCGGTACAATTCGTCATATACATTCAGAATGGAACCACCAGGATAACCAAATATGGTGTCTACACCCTGTTCCAGCAGACACTCTATCATAATTTGTGATCCGTTAATTTGCATCTTCATGCACCTCCTATTTCAGAATCGCACCTGTGCTGCCGGATGTTACCATATCGGCATAACGACGAAGATACCCTGTCGTTACCTTTGGCTCTCTCGGCTGCCATTTTTTGCGTCTTTCCTCCATCACTTCATCTGATACATCCACATTCAGTGTGTTTTCAGGAATGTTAATTTTGATGATGTCTCCCTCTTCCACAAGGGCAATCGGACCGCCTACTGCTGCTTCAGGTGATACGTGTCCGATGGAAGCACCACGGGATGCTCCTGAAAAACGACCGTCGGTAATCAAAGCTACAGAGGACCCCAGTCCCATTCCGGCAATGGCAGAAGTCGGATTCAGCATCTCTCGCATACCAGGTCCGCCCTTCGGTCCCTCATAGCGGATGACGACGACGTCACCTTCGACAATCTTACCACCCTTGATGGCAGCAATGGCATCCTCTTCACAGTCAAAGACTCGTGCCGGTCCCTCGTGAACCATCATTTCCGGTACAACGGCAGAACGTTTGACAACGCCGGAATCCGGTGCCAGATTACCTTTCAGTACGGCAATCCCTCCTGTTTCACTATATGGATGATCAATCGGACGGATGACTTCCGGATCACGATTGACAACATGTTCAATATTCTCTCCTACGGTCTTACCTGTTACCGTAATCAAATCGGTATAAAGGAGTCCCTTCTTATTCAACTCATTCATAACGGCATAGACGCCACCAGCCTCATTCAACTGTTCCATATATGTATGTCCTGCCGGTGCCAGATGACACAGGTTCGGTGTTTTTGCACTGATTTCATTGGCAATATCCAGATTCAGTTCCACACCAGCCTCGTGGGCAATAGCAGGAAGATGAAGCATGGTGTTGGTAGAACATCCCAGTGCCATATCCACTGTCATGGCATTCATAAATGCTTTTTCAGACATAATGTCGCGTGGGCGGATATCCCGGCGAACCATTTCCATCACCTGCATGCCGGCATGTTTGGCCAGTTTGATTCGGTCCGAATAAACAGCCGGAATGGTACCATTTCCCTGAAGTCCCATACCGATAGCCTCAGTCAGGCAGTTCATGGAGTTGGCTGTATACATACCGGAGCAGGAGCCACAGGTCGGACAGGCATGACTGACAAAATCATCCACCTGCTCCTCTGTCATTTTCCCTGCTGCGTGGGAACCGACTGCCTCAAACATACTGGACAGAGAAGTTCTCTTACCCTGCACATGTCCGGCAAGCATCGGGCCACCGCTGACAAATACGGTCGGAATATTGACTCTGGCTGCTGCCATCAAAAGTCCCGGTACATTCTTGTCGCAGTTAGGCACCATCACCATAGCATCAAAGGCATGGGCAAGTGCCATACATTCTGTAGAATCTGCAATTAAATCACGGGTAACCAATGAATATTTCATGCCGATATGTCCCATGGCAATACCGTCACATACGGCAATGGCAGGAAATACAATTGGCGTACCACCGGCCATGGCAACACCAAGTTTTGCCGCCTCTACAATCTTATCCAGGTTCATATGTCCCGGAACAATTTCATTATAAGAACTGACAATAGCTACCAATGGTTTTTCCAGTTCTTCTTTCGTCAAGCCAAGTGCGTTAAACAAAGAACGCTGTGGCGCTGTCTGCATTCCTTTTTTTACTGAATCACTTTTCATAGTAAAGTCCTCCTAATTAATCTCATTCACGATGGCATCTCCCATCTCACGGGTTCCTAACAGTGTCTTGCCCTCATCCATAATATCAATCGTACGCAGTCCCTTTTTCAATACTGCCTTTACTGCGTTCTCCACTGCATCTGCTTCTTTTCCTAATCCGAAAGAATACCGGAGCAGCATAGCCGCAGAAAGAATGGTAGCAATGGGATTTGCTTTATTCTGTCCGGCAATATCCGGTGCTGAACCATGGCTGGGCTCATACATACCAAAGGTTCCTTCACCGAGACTGGCTGAGGAAAGCATTCCCAAAGACCCGGTAACCATACTGGCTTCATCCGAAAGAATGTCACCAAACATATTCTCTGTGAGAATGACATCAAACTGCTTCGGATCACGGACAATCTGCATCGCACAGTTATCCACAAGCATATTGGTGAGTTCAACTTCCGGATAATCTTTGCTGACCTCTTCTACCACTTTACTCCAAAGTCTGGACGAATCCAGCACATTCGCCTTGTCTACACTGCAGACTCGTTTATTTCTCTTCATGGCAATCTCAAAAGCCTGAACCGCAATGCGACGAATCTCATTCTCATCATATTTTAATGTATCCACGGCAGTCATTACACCGTCAATTTCTTTCGTGTAACGTTCCCCGAAATAGAGACCTCCTGTCAGCTCACGGGCAAAGATAAAGTCAAAACCGCCCTCAATAATTTCCTCTTTCAACGGACAGGCTCCACTAAGTTCTTCAAACAAAATTGCCGGACGCAGATTACAAAACAAGCCAAGACCTTTTCGAATCTTCAAAAGGCCTGCTTCCGGCCTTTTATCCGGTGGCAAATCATACCAGCTATCCACACCGACTCGCCCGCCGACGGAGCCAAGAAGAATGGAATCACTCTTTCTGGCACGCTCCAGTGTCTCATCTGTCAGTGGCTCACCATAGGCATCGATGGAACAGCCGCCCATCAACAACTCTTCATATTCGAAGTTGTGCCCATACACACTTGCCACTTTGTCCAATACTTTTTTTGCTTCCGCCACAATTTCAGGACCTATACCGTCCCCCGGAATCACTGCGATATGGTAGTTCATCGTATGTCTCATCTCCATTTCCATTTCATCAAAGGGTAAATTTCCCCTCATAATCTCCTAGTATAAAGCAAAGTGGCATATTGTGTCAAGCGGTGGCGAATAGTTTTTATCGTTCCTGTGGCAAAAAAAATCTTTTTTTTGCAGACAGAATATGGTAAAATAAATTTTGTAGTATATACATTTACATAACAACGGAGGATGATTTTATGATTTTGGTAACAACAGAAAAAGTAGAAGGTTATCAGATGCAGACTCTTGGTCTGGTTCAGGGAAGCACAATCCAATCCAAAAACATGTTCAAGGATATGGGTTCCGGCTTCAAGAGCATGGTAGGCGGTGAGCTGAAGGCTTATACCAAAATGATGGAGCAGGCAAGAGAGCTCGCCACTTCCCGTATGATTGAACAGGCAACGAACATGGGAGCAGACGCAATCGTATGTATGCGTTTCAATTCTGCCTCTGTGATGCAGGGTGCCGCTGAAATTATGGCATATGGAACAGCGGTAAAACTGATTCAGGAATAAGAGAAAAAAACAGTCAGGGATGGCATTTCGCTATACCCGGCTGTTTTTTACCTATATAAATGTAAACGCACACTTTTTACCAGGTTACACAATCCGGATCCCCATGCATATCCCCTCGGTCGAGAGAATCAATCTGTGCAATTTCTTCCGGTGTCAGTTCAAAATCAAAGATATCTGCGTTTTCCATAATTCTTTTCTCTTTTACCGATTTCGGAATCGTTATTATCTCGTTTTCCACATCATAGCGAAGAATAATCTGCGCCGGTGTCTTGCCGTATTTTTCTGCAATTTCTTTCAGAACCGGCTCTTCCAGAGAGGCACCACGTCCCAACGGACTCCACGCTTCCGCGGCAATGTTATGCTTTTTACAGTAATCACGAAGTTCCTTTCTGGTCAGGTAAGGATGACACTCGAACTGGTCTACCGCCGGTGCCACATTGCCCTTCACACTAAGCTCCTCCAAATGATGTGGCAGAAAATTGCTGACGCCAATTGCCCGCACCAGTTTTTCATCATATAATTTTTCCAGTACTTTCCATGTTTCTTGAATTTTCCCGGGAATCGGCCAGTGCACAAGATACAGATCCACATACTCAAGCCCCAAGGCATTCAGACTTTCCTCGAAAGCCTCCCGCTGGGTTCCTTCCCGCTGCCTGTCATTCCACAATTTGGTGGTAACAAAAATCTCATCTCTTGGCACTCCGCTGCTTTTGACTGCCTCTCCTACTTCTTTTTCATTAAAATAATAAGCTGCAGTATCAATCAGGCGATACCCATGGCGAATAGCACTGGTAACTGCCGGAACCGTATCCCCATCTGACCGAAAAACTCCCAAACCGAAAATTGGCATTTCCACACCATTGTTCAAAGTCACAACAGATTGTAATGTTTTCATCCACTTTCTTCCTTTCAATATAGATTGTTCTAAAAAGTTATATGAAGCAAATCAATCAAAATCCCCCATGCAACACCTGCCAGGTAAACATAAGAGATTATTCCCAAATTCTGTTTTACTCTTCTTCGGTTCATACGACAAAGAACCAGAATTCCCACTCCCGCATTAATCAACAAACCTGCCATCATTGGTCCTGCTCCAATGACCTGTTCCAGATACAATTGCGTAATCACGACGGAAGATGCACAGTTTGGAACCAAGCCAATAAGTCCGGCAATCAGTTCACCAATCACCGGCTGATCTAATAACAAACCGGAAAGGGCTTCCTCTCCAAGACCTTCTAATACTGCTTCCAATAGAAGTGTAATCAAAAAGATAAACACTGTAATCTGCAATGTGTGGCGCAGAGCAGAAGGAAAAATGCCCTCCTCACATTTGCAATGTTCACTCTCACACATGGTGTGGATGTTACGATAGCGAATTTGCCTCCGCAAAATTCCATGATAGAGAAAGTCTAAAGCAAATCCACAGATTACACCAATTACAACCTTGGTTGCCAGAATGCGAAGAATGGTTCCAGCGGGAACCGCCTCTGAAATAAAGATAGGGAGCATTTCATCCGAGGTAGACAAAAAGACAGCTACCAACGTACCTGCCGTAATCAATCCTCCGGAATACAGATTGGATGCTGCTGCCGAAAAGCCACACTGTGGGAACACACCAATCACACCACCCAATAACGGTCCAGCCTTGCCGGCACGACGGATCGCAGCCTGCGTGCGACTGCCAGTCCGATGCTCTAACCACTCCATTAATACATAAGTCAAAAAGAGAAATGGCACAAGCTTTAATGTATCTGTGCCGGCCTCTATAAAAATATCAACAAAAAAATCTAACATAACCATGTCCTTTCCCCTGGCACAATTGTACTAATTATCATCAATGTTTACCATTATAGACAAAAGCGCCGGAAAAAGCAACTAATTCCATCATCTTACAACTCTGTTTTTTCCATTTCTCTTTCCTTCATACAAACGAGAGTCAGCAAGTGTAATTCTCTCTTTCATGCTGGCAGCTTCATCACAGAAAACAAATCCAAAAGTTGCTGTAATCCGGACTTCTTTCCCCTCATATTCCAGCACAAATTTCTTAATTTCCTGACGGATATCCTCCACCAGCTGATAGCCGGTATTCTCATCCATCTTCAAAAGCATGAGAATTTCATCGCCACCCCATCTGCAAATCTCACCACGATTTCTCACCGCCTGCCGGATAAGATAGGACAAATTAACGAGAAGTTCATCCCCACATGAATGTCCATAACTGTCATTCTTTTCCTTGAAACCATCCAAATCCCCCAACACAACACAGAATTTTTTTCCGCTATTTTCGAACTGGTCAAACACATCCTGCATATTATGCCGATTACGCAAATTGGTCAACGCATCATAATGAACCATAAAATCCAGTTCCTCATTGCGTTCTTCCAGTATATTGGTTGCTTTCTTCATTTCGATTACAAAGTAGGCCGAATAAGCCATAACAAAAATAACACAAAGAGAAAGATTAATGGCAAAAATCCATGTCATATGTACATCTGTCAGAACAACAGATTTGTTCATCTCCCCCGTCTTCAAGCAGGAATATACAATTACCACCAGATCCAGAATTCCCAGACAGGTTGAGGCAAGCACATCGTTCTTACTCTTTTTATCAATAAATGGTATGTAGTAGGTAACTGGTATCAGCATCAGACCATACAGTGAAAAACCATATCCCCATCCCAGATACAAGTTGCAGAGGAGTGCGTGTATCAACACTTCCAAAAAAGGGAGTACCAGCCATCGTTCAATATGTTTTATCCGACCGAGCACACAGATTAATATGATATAAATAATGATACTTGCAATATTAAATGTATACAGTACAGATAAGTCAAGCAAAACGAAAAAAACGCACAGCGCCATATGTATCACCAGACTCAAGACAACCATCAATCTGAAAAAGTTCATATTTGCCTTCTTTCCATTCCCCTTATCGCTCATGTTAATCTCCTTCCTTTTTCCGTTCAGTAAGAGCATACCCATTCGTGCGAACACGATGGTGTTTGCCGGGCTTATGCTGCAAAAAAAGCACGACAGAACTGTAGCCATCATGCTTATCATCAATTGCAACTGGCTGACATTTTACAGTCCCTATAGCTTTGCGTCACAGGCTTTCGCCTGCTTTGCCCTTTTATGCATTTACTTTATTATATAAGTTTTATTAACTAATGTCAAACAAAAAGTAAAATTTACTGGAAAATTTTCCCTTACCAGCAAAGCACCTCGTGCCCATCCTCTGTCACCAGAACCATAATTTCCCACTGTGCCGATGGCAGATGGTCTTTTGTGTATACCTCCCATTCATTCACTGGGTCAGTATAAATCGCCTGCTTGCCCATGTTCACCATGGGTTCAATGGTAAATATCATGCCCGGCACCATGAGCATCTCTTCACCCCTGCGGGAATTGTAACCAACCCAAGGTTCCTCATGAAATTCCAGTCCAACACCGTGACCTCCAATTTCACGAACCACCGTGTAACCATTGGCCGCCGCATGGTCATGAACAGCCTGTCCCATATCGCCAAGGAATCCCCATGGCTTGACTTCAGCCAGTCCCTTTTCCACACATTCTCTCGTAACCCGAACCAGTTTTTCCTTTTCAGGGCTCACTTCACCAATACAGAACATACGGGAAGAATCTGAAAAATAGCCGTCTAATATGGTAGAACAGTCCACATTGATAATATCACCGGATTTTAAAACAACATCCTCTGACGGAAAGCCATGGCACACCTGATCATTAAGCGAGGTACATACGCTATAGGGAAACCCTTCATAATTCAGAGGCGCCGGAATACCACCGCGTTCCACCGTCATATCATGGACAATGCGGTCAATCTCTGCCGTATTCATACCCTCATGGATATGTTCTTCCAGATAATCAAGAATGGCAATGTTGATTTTACAGCTCTCCTTGATTTTCTCAATCTGTTCCGGTGTCTTTATAATTTTGTGAGGGGGGACGATGCATTCCTTTTCCCTGTATGAGTTTATCCTCTCATCAAAACCGGCATGGCATACTTTGTACTTACGACCGCTACCACACCAGCACGGCTCGTTGCGTCCTATTTGCTTCGCCATTTTATGTCACACTTTCTGCATTCTCATTACAATGCTTTTTTTATTGCTTCCAAAAGTTCATCATACTGCTCATAAGCAGGCAATTCCGGATTATCTGCCTTAATCTGTTCCGTACTCTTAAACAAAAATCCGGCTTTACTGGCTTTTATCATTCCCAAATCATTGTAGCTGTCACCACTGGCAATGGTATCATAGCCGATGGACTGCAATGCTTTCACTGTCGTATATTTGGAATTCTCAATGCGCATTTTGAATCCTGTAATTTCACCATTTTCGGCGACCTCCAGAGAGTTGCAGAAAATCGTCGGCCATCCCAATTTCTTCATAAGGGGAGAAGCAAACTGGGTGAAAGTATCACTGATAATGATAACCTGAGTCATAGAACGAAGTTCATCCAGAAATTCTTTGGCTCCCGGAATGGGATCTATCGTCGCAATGGTTTCCTGAATCTCTTTCAATCCCAGGCCATGCTCCTTCAAAATACCGAGACGCCATGTCATGAGTTTATCATAATCCGGTTCATCTCTCGTTGTCCGCTTCAATTCCGGTATTCCACTCGCCTCAGCAAATGCAATCCAAATTTCCGGTACCAGTACACCTTCCAAATCTAAACACACAATATTCATCGTAAAATTTCCTCCTTTGTTTTTATTCCACCGATACAAAATAATAGTAAATCGGCTGTCCACCATACTGGATTTCTATTTCCACTTCGTCATCCAGTTCTTGTATGGATTCGGCAATCTTCTCTGCATCTTCTTCGGTTCCCTCTTCACCATAGTAAATGGTTACCAGTTCCGACTCATCGTCCATCATAGCTTTCAGCAAATCAATGGTAGTCTCCACAACATCTGTTCCTACCGTTTCAATGGTCTTGTCACTCAGGCCCATAATATCACCGGCCTTAATCTCCTTGCCATCAATCACTGTGTCCCTGACAGCATAAGTTACCTGACCGGATTTTACATCTGCCAGTCCCTCTGTCATAGCTTCTTCGTTCTGCTCCGGAGTCAACCCCTCTACGAAATTAATCATAGCGGCAATCCCCTGAGGAATGTTTTTCGTCGGAATAACAACAATGTTTTTATCCTGGGTCAATTCTCTCGCCTGCTCCGCTGCCAGTATAATATTGCCGTTGTTCGGCAGAACAAATATATTGTCTGCGTTAACCCGGCGGATGGCACCAAGAATATCCTCCGTACTCGGATTCATGGTTTGGCCCCCCTCTATAATGCAGTCAACCCCAAGCTCCCGGAATATTTCACTGAGTCCCTCTCCTACTGATACACTGATAAATCCATTTTCTTTCTTCTCTGACTCTGATATAGCAGCGGATGCCGTATTTCCCTTTTTCTGCTCCTCTGCTATTTTCTGTGCATTCTGGATAACACGCTCATTATGCTCCTCACGCATATTGTCTATTTTCATGCGTGTCAGGGAACCATAGGTCAAAGCTTTCTGAATCGCCAATCCCGGGTCGTTGGTATGCACATGAATCTTAACGATATCCTCATCTGCCACACAAACAATGGAATCGCCAATGGACTCCAGATAGGCTTTAAATTCCCGTTCATCCGCACTGTCAAACTTCTTTTCCAGCATTATAATAAATTCGGTACAATACCCAAACTTAATATCTGCCTCAGCCACAACATCAATATCTGCTCCTGCCGTCTTCGTCGCCGGCGTGGCTGGTTCTTCAATCTCATATTTTACTTCCTTACCGATAAGAGCAGCGTAAGCACCCTCTAATACAGTGATAAGTCCTTCTCCACCGGAATCTACAACTCCAGCATCTTTCAACACCGGAAGCATCTCCGGTGTCTGGTCCAGCACATCACGCATATGCATAATAACTTTATTCATAAACTCCGCAATATTATCTGTGCGGCCATTCAATTCCAATGCTTTCTCAGCGCCACCTCTTGCCACAGTGAGAATCGTTCCCTCTTTCGGCTTCATCACCGCTTTATAGGCAGATTCCACAGCCCGTTCAAAGGCTTTGGTAAGAACATCAACGTCCACCTCTTCCACATTGATGATCTCTTTTGTAAAACCACGCAGAAGCTGGGAAAGAATCACGCCTGAATTTCCTCTGGCTCCCCTAAGAGATCCTCCGGAAATTGCTTTGCAGAGAGTCTTCATGTCAGGGTTCTCCAAAGCTGCAACTTCCTTTGCTGCTGACATGATAGTCATCGTCATATTGGTTCCGGTGTCACCATCCGGCACTGGAAATACATTCAAATCATTTATAACCTCTTTTTTGGCATCGATGGTATTGGCACCTGCCAGGAAACATTTCTGTATCAAAGAGGTATCCATTGTTTTTATATTCACTGTTTCTTCCTCCAAGATTAAGTGGATTTTAGTTAATTACCCGTACTCCCTCAACACATACAGTAATCTTACCGACTTCCATACCTGTGTATTCTTCCACTTTGTACTTCACATTATCGACAAGATTTTGTGCCACCGCCAGAATACTGACCTCGTACGCGACAATAATATGCAGTTCAATGAACAATTTGCCATCTTCAACAACTACATTGACACCATGACGAAGATTATCCTTTTTCAGCAATTTTACGAAACCATCCCGTACATTGACGGATGCCATACCTACTACCCCGAAACACTCAACGGCTGCCGATCCGGCATATTTGGCAAGTACGTCCTCATCTACTATGATTTTACCCATTTCGGTATCCATCTGTCCTTTCATATAAACCTCCATTCCGCAGAATCCATTCATTTTGAATTTTTTGCACACTTAACGTTATTTTACACTATTTGAAGAAAAAAAGCAAATTTGACAAAAAGAAACTTTTTCCAAATATTGCATATACTGATATCGAACAATTCTTTTCCGGGTGGTAAATCATGAAACGGCTGATTGGCTTTATTTTGTTTTGGATTGGTATCGGTATGTGCATTATGCTTTTCATGCGCCACAGCCTTCTTGCCATCCTGATTATTATCGCCTGTCTGATTCTAGGATATAACCTGTTTACAAACTGCGACTAGTATAACGGTTTCTTAATAACCGTTATACTAGTCACGGCCTCGCCGCTCTATTCCGTGCTCCTTCGTCGCACGTCATAGAGGGACCTCGCCCTATATAATAAAAAAAGAACACATTCTCCCATGCAAGCATGGGAATGTGTTCTTTTTTTATTATGCACGGCTCGGCCGTGACTACGCTCTTTCTACTTTACCAGAACGAAGGCATGAAGTACATACATACATTTTCTTTGTACCACCGTTCACCTTTACTCTAACAGATTTCAAATTCGATTTCCAAATCTTATTGCTTCTTCTATGAGAGTGGCTGACAGCGTTACCGAAATGTACGCCTTTTCCACATACTGCACATTTAGCCATGAAAAGCACCTCCTTCTGCTTAGACTTCGTATGTCTCTTCTATATTAAGTAAATATCTCTCACACACGACAACACGAATATTCTAGCAAAATTCCATCCAATTTGCAAGCATAATTTTTACTTTTTATGAAATATTTTCAAAAACGAGATAAATCCACCTTATTTATCTGCCTCTCCGTCGTCGGAGTCAGCACCTGGTTGATCTTTCCTTTTTGCAAACTTGTCCACAAAATCCGGCACCATGTCAAGAATTTTTGTAATTCCATCCTGGTTTTTCACATTAACCAGCTTAGAAGATCCATCTTTGATTACCAACACAGCACTCGGCTGAATCTTACCGCCCATACCGCCGCCACCGTTGTTCTTTTTTTCCGTATCATTAGAAAAAGCTCCTGCTGCCACGCCAAAGCTCACATCAACAAGAGGAAGTACAATGGTTCCGTCATCAAATCGGACAGCGTCACCTACAACTGTCTTCGTGGTAATAAACGCGTCCATTCCTTTGAACAGGGATTCTACTGTGCTATTAAAATTGTTTTCTGCCATTTTATGCGGCCTCCTTTTTTACTTTATTAATCTGTTTCCACAAATGTTTCAATTCTTTGTCTTTATACAGACGAAGCATCAGGCGGAGTAAATAGATAACACGAATTCTTCCTTTTATATAACCTTTTGCTTCAAACCGTTTCTCCTCAAAATCCGGCGTAATACAAACACCATCCTGGTACACCACAGGGAACAGGCTGATTCCACCAAATAGAAGCCCGGTAGACGCCGGATCCCCCGTCCCCAACACCATCTCTCCGCGTATCTTCGTAGGAGACAGATAACATATCAGATCCCGAATCTCATGAATCAACCTTTTTACTGCTTTCTTATCCTGTTTCACACATCCAATTATACTAGATACTTTCTGAAATGAAAAGTTTTTTTTCTTTTTCCCTTTTTTCCCTTTGCGGCTAAAAAACTTTCTTTTCTTTCGTCTCGTTTTCTCTTCCGGCGTTTTCACTTCGTTTTCCTTCTCAGGCTTTTCTTCTGCCATTTGAGCCTCCGGTTCTTTTTGCGGTTCATTGCTGTCCGGACTTTTTGGGGACTTCCTTTTCTTTTTCGTCCCCGTCAGCCTCCTTATCGGTATACCACAAACAAAGAGCCGGATTACATCCGATTTTTCTTTTCTCTTAATCGAAATAAATGATAATAGCCAGCTAAACTTAAAAGAATAGACAACTTCCTCCTTTTTACTTCCCTGAATCCGATAACGGATTGGCACAAAAATCAACAGAGCAGACAAAAGCAGGCACAATCCAAGGATTGCCCCAATGAGGATTCCTATCCATTTGAGAATTGCCAATATTATCCACATACAAAATCTTCCTTTTTAAAAAGCTCTCTCGGTTGGAAAGAAGGATTGCTGCTGTATCCCTGTTCTAAAATCTTCCGCAAAATTTCCACCGCTTTTTCACGGCTGGAAGCCAAACCTACCACATACAAATCAAGATAGTTATACCTACGAAAAAAAAGCTGTCTGGTCTCCATGATTTCAAAAAGATTTTTCTCGTTGACAGCCAGTGTAAGGACAACATAATTCTTTTTCCAGGGACGCCGCCTTTCCACACGCTTTTTGCAACGTTCCGGGTGTTTTGCCACAGCATCATCCATATACAAATTCCGGTACCAGTAGATCATGTTAACTCCATTCCTGCTCTTCCTGCATCAAATCAGCAAGCATCATTAGAACTACGCATTTTTCTGCCTTGTCCTGACACCCCATCAGATTCACACGGATATACTCCTGCACTTCCTCCACATTTTGAAACGGCATGGGAAGTTTTTCCAAAATCTGGCCCATGATAGCCCGCTTCACCGGACGGGACACCTGATTGAATTTTTCACTCAATTCATCCAACAGTTCGTTTGTGCATCTGTGAACATAGGAACTGTCTGCTTTCTTTTCTTCCTCTTCCACCGACAGTTCAATAAACAGACTGTCCGATAAAAGGTTTGACACAAGGACAAAGTCCCGAAACAGCTCCGTCAGCCCCGTTTGCTCCAAATCCGCCTTGTAGGAACTTCGTATTTCATAGAGGACGGACTCCAGATAACTGGACTTTTCCACACACTCCTCAATACACCCCTCCAACGGCATAAGCATTTCTTCTTTTAAATCGCCCACTGCTAAATGGCTCCATATTTCTCTCCCTGCCTTTGCGATTCTACTCTTCTTTTCAGAATAAGGAAGTATAATACACAAGGCATAGATGCCATTCACAACATTTTGCACACTATAGTAAAAATCCGTGATTTCATGTATTTCCTTCGCACCATTTTCCAACAAAGCAGCAAGTTTCTCATACTGCTCCCGGGTCAGATTTTCGTAATCTGCCTGTTCCAGTTCAGCAATCTCTCTCTCCAATTCCGGATATTGTCCTACATACCGCTCCGGTTCATAAAGCATCGCCGAAGTCCGTATCATATACAGAAAACTGTCAAGTGCCGACTGGTCACCATCCTGGTATAAGGTCAAAGCTTCTCCGATTCGCTCAAACAGCTTTCCCTTTGTCATATGCACCGGAATCTGCCCCATAACCAGACGAAGTTTGTCAAGTGTTACCTTTTCATCCTTGCTTCCAAACAAATATGCCTGAAGCATTTTCATATATTCATCTTCCTGAAACATAGCCAGTTTATCAGCCAGCTCCTTTTCCGGCAGATAACGAAGTTCCATGCGGTTAAGAACATACTCATAACAAATCATCCGGTCTGTGTATGCGGTCAGCAAATCCATTTTCCCGGTAATCTCTTCCCGGAAACTCTTCATTTCCTCCATGAGTGCTGTGTAATCGCAGTCTTGTCCTCCCAGAGTTTCCAACGCTTTCTTCACCCGCTTTAGACTCTCCTGTTTCTCTTTCGAATAGGAATCCTCATCCACTTCTTCTTCCAAAAGTGTATAGGCAGAAAATGTCATTTCCAGTGTTCCATAATCCACATAAGTGCGGATTGCCAAATCCGAATAATGTTTCAGGTTTTCCTTTATATTTTTCCCTTTATGAATATCATGAATCAGTTTTTTCACGTTCTTTATCCTTCCTTCTCTCCTGCATCATCAGCTGATTAGCTGCCAGCCCTCAAGCCAGCGCAATCCATCACGAGCCATTCCATCCAAAATCGGCTGTCCGGACAGTACCGGATAGAACAGCAGGAACAAGAAAAATGCCACAGCCAGATAAGCCATACACCATTTCAGCCATTTCTTGTCGTGTTCAACTAACTTCACCATACAGTAAACAACAATCATTGTAACAAACGGCACGCTTGGGAAATAGTGGTAGGCAAAAGTACATCTCGGCACAAGAACCCATGGAAGGAACTGCACCGCATAGCCAAATACCATAAACAACGCTTTTCTTTCGCCTCTTGTCACCATCTGCCAGGCAAGATATAAAGCCGCCACGACACCAAGAGCAATCAGAAATGGTCCGTACAATTTCCAATTGCCTGCATCCTCACTGCTCAGTGCCGATTTCATATAGGCACTCCATAAGGCGAGGAACACCAGGAACTCACAGCCAATACACTGCAACCACTGAGACGTGATACTGCCTAATCCAAAAGAGCGTCTCCTTCCAAACGGCATCAGAATCAGGATCAGAGCAGGAATTCCCGCCCACCATACAAGTGGATTACCAAAAGCACTAATTCCTTCTTTCAATCCGTTGGCTAGTGTCTGGCAATAATAGTACATTGGCCTTATCATGGTCGGCCATTCATTCCAGCTGGATTCCCATGGATGATCCGCTTCCAAATCATGATGATAACTATACATCGCATGCTGGTTGTTGAGCATTTTCCCGACAGTCTCTGCCACCGGGTTTCCACTGTGATCTCTCAGTGTGTCAACCAAACCGGCAACTGCTGTATCTTCCCAGCGGAAACCTTCCCAATTCGGGTCAGTAATTTCCACAAAACGTTCTTTATTACTCGCGGCATCGTCCTGGAAGGGAATATAGGATGCCACATAAATCGTTCCGGCAATCATCACAAAAAAGACAACGCAGAATCCAAGGGTCAAAAGTAGCTTTTTCCAAAATACCTGAATAATATATTTATGGGCAATACCATCGGATTCTCCCTCCGGATTTTTTTGCGCCAGATAATATTCATAGGCACGCCATCCCATAATTGCAAAGAAGAACACCGCCAGTCCTGCTGCCGCATACACTGCCGTCCACTTGGAGGCACAGCCCAGTCCCATCATGATGGCACTGAGTCCCAGCGGAATAAAGGTTTTCCACAATTTAGTATCATAGAAACTCGTCTGACTATACCAATACATGAAGAAATACATGGCAATGATGAAAAAGGTTCCATATACGTCGATGGTTGAAATACGGGTCTGCGTAAAATGCATAAAGTCAAAGGCAAAAAGGAACGTCAGTGCTCCTGCTGCCCAGGTTCTGTTCTTAAACAACCTTCTACCAAACAGATACATAAATGGCAGCATGGCAATGCCGAACAGCACGCCAACAATACGCCATCCAAAGGGATTCATACCGAAAGCACGCACACCCAGACTGATGAACACCTTGCCAAGAGGCGGATGGGTCCACTCATAATGGCTAATACCATGTACAATCTCATAGGCCGTTCTGGCATGGTAGATTTCATCAAAGTAAGTTCCACTGCGGAAAGTAATGGCCTTATTATAACCGTCCTGCTCATCAAAAAGCTCATCTCCACCCTCGTAGTCACGAATTTCCACCGTATGTCCCTGACCATCCGTCAGCACCAGCTCATTTAACTGTGTATCATCCTGAAGAGTTGTCAATCGGATATAACGGTACGTATCATTCGCAAAAGAATAAGTATTGACATCTTGCGGATTCGCTTCCGAAAGCTTACTCCAACCGTCCGCATCCCCAGTCTGCAGCTCTCCCACATCCGAAAATTGTGGTTCTTCGTCATCTGAGGCAGGGGCTTTCGCAACTTCCACTTTGAACTTCTGGTTCGCCTTCTCGGTGGAATAGCCATGTAGCATATTGAAGTAACTGTCACCGCCCAGGTCAAGTGTCACAGATGTACCTTGCTTCGCAGCAGTCCACACAGTCTCCGGTACATCTTCCTGGGGTTCAAAACAGTCCTGCTCGTCAAAAAGAACCAGATACTTCGAGGCATTTGCCGGTTTTATCATATTACCATCTGTATCAGTGACAACAATCTCATTTAGCATAGACATTTCATTTGCCAGATCATTGGTGGCCGTCAAACGGATATAACGGTAATTCTTACTCAGATTATAATCATCGCCGCCCTCTTCTTCTGCCTCTTCATTCCATGTTTTCAACTTGTCCCAGCAGAATACACTGGTAGCTCTCACTGTGCCAACACTCTCATACTGGTTGCCGTCCTCAGACATCTCCAAATTGAAAAGCCTGTTTTCCTTAACCCCGAGGTATGTGTAAATCATGCCAATATCTTTTGCCTCGCCAAGATCAAGTACAATCTGCTTGTTCTGTTCCGTAGCCGACCAGGAGGTCTCTGGTGCCTTCCTGTCCCCCAGATCATAAAAGGCAAAAACACTGTAAACCACCATGATACCAAGCAGAACACACCAGTCCCATTTCGTGAACTTTGGCATTCTCTTGGAAGCATGTATCCTCTGGTGATATTCCTTCACCGGTTCTTTTGTCTTCGCCGGCGGATTTTTCACGATGTAATTTCTTACATTTTTCCGTTTCTTTCCTCCTGAAGCTTCCTTCAAATCTTCCAGTGTTGTCTTGGAAAAGGCAGCATAAATCAGGTAGGCGAACATCAAAATAGTAAGAAGTGCTGTAATTCCCACAAGACTTCCATTGGGTGCCGTATTACCATTTTCTTCGATGTACGCATAAAGCACATGTCCCACATTCAGAAAATGCAGAGCGGAAAAACCTACATAAGTAAAGAACAATTCCTTTGTCGGTTTTACAAGAAAAGCTGCCAGCATCAGAACAATCGCCGGGAACAAATATCTCTCGTGCATTCTGACAGAAAACAGGAACATATTGGCAAGCAAAGCGGCCATACTAATAAAATAACGGGATTTGTCTTCCTTTAGTTTAAAGAACAGGAAACCACTTAGGGCAACCGAAACCAAAATCACAAGGGTGCCCCATGTACTGGCGGATACACCAAGGAAAGTATTGGCCTGGGACTGCCAGTTCTGACCCAACAGTGCCCAGAAATTGTAGGCATTGATGGTACAGTACGGATAAGATCCAAGTGTATTCACGTACTGGATAAATACTTTATCAATCCCGAAAGGAAGGGTAAAAATAACCATAGCCGCAATCGCAGAAAGTCCGCCGATTAGATCTCTGAACATTTTCTGTTTATTGAAATCCTTCATAAATACCTGTTCGGCAATGGTCCATATGAGAATCGGTGCAAACATCAGCATCTGAGGTTTGATGAGAACACCTGCCACAAAAGCAAAATACGCCGGTATCCGCTTCTTCTCCATACACAAATAGCAGACAAGGAGAAGGAAAAATGTAAACACACCATCTACCTGCCCCCAGGCAGAAGAATCCAGCACAACAACCGGATTTAACACATAGGTTACAGACAGAAGCAAAGACGAACTTTCCGAAAATTTTCTTTTGGCAATCTGATAAATCAGAACTCCTGCCCCTAAATCAAAAAGAATCGGAATCAGTTTAATCACACATCTGCCCATTCCCGTAGCAATATCCAGTCCAAATATGCTGCGTAATGCTCCCACTCCCCAGAGCAAGGTCATATACCCGGGCGGATAATCCGTAAAAGCATCCGAATGATAAAAATTCCAGAACCCATCATGGAAAATCATATCCGACCAGGCACTGAAACAGTTCATATCCGTTCCATGTCCTTCATAGGTAGCCGCAAGAATTAACTTTAGCAAAAAAGCAGCTCCCAAAACCAAAAGCAGATTCCCCCACTGCATTTTTTTATCTTTCGAATAAATCCGGATTCCCTCCACCTCGTAGTGGAGTTTTCCAAAATAGAGTATGGCAAAACCAATCACTGTCAGTATCGCCACTAAGACCAGCATCTGAACGCTATTTGACTCAATTCCAAATAATCCCATCTTCTTTTAGCCCTTTCCTTCTATTAGTCTTATATTTTAATCGTGGTGAACATGTTCATGGGTAAATAAATGCTCCGAACAATATTCAAAATTTCCCTCGCACTTTGAACAAAAACGGAATTCCAGTTCCGGTGCATCCAGCTCTGTTCTTCCACAGATTACACAGCGGTGTCTCGGACCCACCAGATTCGGTGCAGCTTTACGCTTATATTCTGCCTTCCGCTTCTTCTGTTGATAAGCCTGTTTTGGCGAAAGTCCGCCTCTTCCCATGAAATAGAACAGGAAGAAATTCAACAGCAAAATGAGAATCAATGCAGCCGAATAATAATACCCCGCCATCAGGCATGACACAAATGTATAACCATCCATCACCAGATAAATAATGCTAAACCATTTCGCCTTCACCGGAATGACAAAATAAAGTAAAAACTGGGCATCCGGAAGGGTAAATGCAAAGGCAATAAACATGGTCTGGTTCAAATACTCCATCACACTGCCCGAGTACAAATAATCCATATAGGCTGTCATAATATTCGGCATCCATCCCTGTCTGAGTAGGAAATAGAAAACAAAGGTCATAATAACAACCCACAGCAATCCACTGAAGTAAAAGAAATTAAACCGGAAGGTTCCCCACATTCTCTCCAGATTGCTTCCAATGGAATAGTATACAAACACCCAGATAGCAAACCACAACAGGCTGATTATGGAATTATTTCCAAGCTGCCCCGACGGGCAGAGAATAAAGGTGACAAGCCGCCAGATTTGACCGTGCAAAATGGCATCCACATTTAAACTCAGATAACTGTAATAAAAACCCGGATTTACAATTCCCAGAATCGCCCCTGCTATATTGATTGCGATGACATACCGCATCAAATTGGGAATTCCAAATCTCCCGAATTTGCTTCTTTCCAATCGTTCTAATAAATTCATAGAAATTTACATACCTCCATTCCGATTCACGCTTTTTCCCTTTTTAGAACAGATTCTTCTTGCGGAAGAACAATGCCACAACACCGGAAATTGCCAACGTCAATATGATAATCGTAAAGAAACCATAGGAAGCATGTCCCAGTGGAATATTGTCAAAATTCATACCAAAAAAGCTTGCAATCATTGTTGGAATCGAAAGCACAATGGTCACCGTCGCAAGAAATTTCATCACAATATTCAGATTATTGGAAATAACTGAGGCAAAGGCATCCATCATGCCACTGAGAATCCCACTGTATATATTCGCCATCTCAATCGCCTGCTTATTTTCAATAATAACATCCTCCAGAAGATCCTCATCCTCCGGGTATTTCCGCACTCGTTCCGTACGCAGAAGTTTTTCCAGCACCACCTCATTGGACCGTAGAGAAGTTGTAAAATACACCAAACTCTTCTCCAATTCCAAAAGTTCAATCAACTCGCTGTTCTTCTGGGAAATGTGAAGTTTTTCCTCAATCTGGTCACTTTTTCTGTCTATAATTCGCAGATAGCGAAGATAGGATGCTGCATTGCGATACAAAATCTGAAACACAAAACGCGTCTTTTTGAAGGTGTAAAACTCTCTGACACGACGGTTAGCAAATGCTTTCAACACCGGTGTCTCCTCCAGACAGATTGTGATAATATGCTCTTTTGTCATATAAATACCAAGAGGAATCGTCACGTAGCGGTCTTTCTCATCCAGGGAAGGAATGTCCACCAAAATCATATTGTACTGGTCTTCCAATTCTATACGGGAACGCTCCTCGTCATCCAAAGGAGCTCGAAGATCGTCCATATCAATCCCGGTTTCCTCCTGCAAAAAGGCCAATTCCTCCTCATTGGGATGAATCACTGACACCCAGCAACCCTCTTCGATTTTGTCCAATGTGACCATTTCTTCTTCCACGGTTTTATAGATTGAAATCACGCTTGTCCACCTTCCTTCCAAAGACAACGGCGACACCTGAAAACAGGCATCGCCGAGTCCGCCTAATTGTAATTTATTATAAAGGTTTGCTATGCCTTTGTCAAACCTTCTTTGGGATATCCAGCATTACGTCAGACGCAATGACAACTTGATTCGGATCATTTCTTTCAAAGAACTCTGTCATGGACAGTCCATTCTCTTCTAAAATCTTCCCAAGGCTCTTGGTTCCGTCCGAACGGTAGGTACATCTTTCATCCGGGCATTCCCCCATCTCATCCATTTCCATTTCCTTCTGCATCTCTTGCGGTTCCGGTTCCGGCATCGGTCGACCCGGCCGGGACATGGGGATACAGATTTCCTGTCCCGGTCTGAGATTATATACATCTACATAGGGATTGGCCCTCAATATCAATGCCAGCGGTACACGGTACCGACGGCTTAACTGATAAAGATTGTCACCGGGTTTTATCACATGTATCATACCATTGCAGAAACGTTGATTCATTTCTTGTTTCCTGCCTTTTTTTATTATCCTATTCTTCCTATTAAAAAATGTTCACCCATTTTTCACGTTATTGCTCTTCAATTTGTTGCAAAAGGTTTCTTTTTGTCGTATAATATACTTTCGATAATTCAATTGCAAAACCAACATATAATATAATGTAATTTTTAGGAGGTACTTATGAATCGTGTAGGTATCGATATCGGTTCGACTACCGTCAAGATCGCCATTCTTGATGACGAGAACCAAATCATTTTTTCCGCATATGAAAGGCATTTTGCCAATATTCAGGAGACATTGCGAAAGATTGTTGAGCGGGCATATGAAGAGCTCGGTGATCGTGAGATTGCACCTATGATTACAGGGTCCGGCGGTCTTTCCATCTCCAATCATTTAGATATTCCTTTTGTACAGGAGGTAGTCAGCGTGGCTACTTCTTTGAAGAGTTATGCTCCGCAGACGGATGTTGCCATCGAATTGGGCGGCGAGGATGCGAAAATCATCTATTTTACAGATGGTATTGAACAGCGCATGAACGGAATCTGTGCCGGTGGTACCGGTTCCTTTATTGACCAGATGGCTACTCTTCTAAAGACAGATGCGGAAGGGCTCAACACATACGCCAAAGACTATCAGGCACTTTATCCGATTGCTGCCCGTTGCGGTGTATTTGCCAAGACCGATATCCAGCCTCTGATTAACGAGGGGGCCTCCAAACCGGATCTGGCTGCTTCTATTTTTCAGGCAGTTGTCAACCAGACAATAAGCGGTCTTGCCTGCGGTAAACCAATCCGCGGTAACGTGGCTTTTCTCGGTGGTCCGCTTCATTTCCTGACAGAATTGAAGAACGCCTTTATCCGCACTTTGGATTTAAAGGGGGATGCTATCATCGCTCCGGAAAATTCCCATTTATTTGCCGCCAGCGGCGCTGCCATGAACTCGAAAGGTGAAGGAGTTACCACTTTAGGCAGACTCTTTGAAAAATTATCCAGTGAAATCAAAATTGAATTTGAGGTTACCCGTATGGAACCTCTGTTTCAGGATGAAAAAGAATATAATCAATTTATTGAGGAACATAATGTACACAGTGTCAAAAAGGGTGACCTTTCCTCTTACGAGGGAAATCTTTTTCTCGGTATCGATGCCGGCTCCACAACGACCAAAGTTGCCCTTGTGGGTGAAGACGGCTCCTTGTTGTACTCTTTCTACGACAACAACAACGGAAGCCCTTTGAAAACAACCATCAAGGCTATCAAGGAGATATACGAATTACTACCGGAAGGTGCCAATATTGTTCGTTCCTGCTCTACCGGATACGGCGAAGCACTGATTCAATCCGCCCTGATGTTAGACGAAGGAGAAGTTGAAACGGTATCCCACTATTACGCCGCCTCCTTTTTCGAACCGGATGTAGACTGCATCCTCGATATCGGCGGTCAGGATATGAAATGTATCAAAATCAAGAACGGTTCTGTCGACAGTGTACAGCTCAATGAGGCCTGCTCCTCCGGTTGCGGTTCCTTCATTGAGACCTTTGCACGTTCCTTAAATTATGAAGTTAAAGATTTTGCTAAACTGGCATTATTTGCCAAGAATCCAATCGACCTCGGTTCCCGATGTACCGTGTTTATGAACTCAAAAGTTAAGCAGGCACAGAAAGAAGGCGCAACCGTGGCAGATATTTCTGCCGGGCTGGCTATCTCCGTCATAAAAAATGCCCTTTTAAAGGTAATTAAGTTGACGGATCCGAAAGATCTGGGCACCAATGTCGTCGTTCAAGGCGGTACTTTCTACAACGATGCTGTTCTCCGCAGTTTTGAACGCGTCTCCGGCTGTCAGGCAGTTCGTCCGGATATTGCCGGTATTATGGGGGCTTTCGGAGCTGCTCTCATTGCCAGAGAGCACTATGAGGAAGGCGACACAACGAGCATGCTTTCACTGGAAGAAATTATCGAATTGAAATTCGAGAGTTCCATGACAAGATGCAAGGGATGTACCAACCATTGTCTGCTTACCATCAACCGCTTCACCGGTGGCCGCCAGTTCATCTCCGGCAACCGTTGCGAGCGAGGACTTGGCAAAGAAAAAAACAACAAAGATATTCCTAATCTCTATGCCTATAAAAACGAGAGATTGTTTGAGCATTATAAACCACTGTCGCCGGATCAGGCGTACCGCGGCAAGGTAGGTATTCCTCGGGTTCTCAACATGTACGAGAACTATCCATATTGGTTTACCTTCTTTACGGAACTGGGCTATGAAGTAGTCCTCTCTCCGGCCTCCAACCGCAACATTTATTCATTGGGTATTGAATCCATCCCCAGTGAATCCGAGTGTTATCCGGCAAAACTTGCCCACGGACACGTTTCCTGGCTACTGAAACAGGGAGTGAACTACATTTTCTATCCCTGTGTTCCTTACGAGCGCAAGGAATTCGATGATGCCGGCAATCATTATAATTGCCCGATTGTCACTTCCTATGGTGAAAATATAAAAAATAACGTGGAGGAACTGGCCGACGATTCCATCATTTACCAGAATCCTTTCGTTTCCTTCGAGAGTGACAAAATTCTTGCCGATGAGCTGGTTCGCTACCTTGGCAAAGAAAACGGTATCGATGCTGCTGAAATTCGAAAAGCCGCTCATATCGCTTATGAGGAATTGGAAAAAACACGGGAAGACATTCGCCAGGAGGGGGAACGTGTTCTTCAGTGGATGACGGATAACAACAAACGAGGCATTGTTCTGGCTGGCCGTCCTTATCATATTGACCCTGAGATTAACCACGGCATTCCGGAACTGATTACTTCCTATGACATTGCTGTTTTGTCCGAAGACAGCATCTCCCATCTGGGAAAAGTAGACCGGCCGACAATCGCCATGGACCAGTGGATGTATCATTCAAGACTTTATGCTGCAGCCAGTTTCGTGCGGACTCAGGAAAACCTGGAAATGATACAGCTGAACTCCTTCGGTTGTGGACTCGATGCCGTAACAACGGATCAGGTCAATGACATTCTGACCGGTTCCAATAAGATATGTACTGTTTTGAAAATTGATGAAGTAAACAATCTCGGAGCAGCTCGTATCCGTATACGTTCTCTTATCTCCGCAGTCAAGGACCGTGACCGCAAAGGTATTAAGCCGGTTCTTCAAAACTCCGCCCACAAACGTGTGGAGTTTACAAAGGAAATGAGAAAGACCTATACCATTCTGGCACCTCAGATGTCTCCTATCCACTTTGACATTCTGATGCCGGCTCTGGCTGCCTGTGGCTACAATCTGGTGCAGCTTCCAACCGGTGTAGGTGAATTGGATTATGGACTTAAATATGTAAATAATGATGCTTGCTACCCATCGCTTCTGGTGGTTGGGCAATTTATGAAGGCACTGTTATCCGGTGAATATGATTTGGACCACACCGCACTCATCATCACCCAGACAGGGGGAGGATGCCGTGCAACAAATTATATTGGTTTCATCCGCCGGGCTTTGAAGAAAGCAGGTATGGAGCAAATTCCTGTCATTTCTCTCAGTGCCGGTGTGGAGACCAATTCCGGATTTGATATTAACTATCGTCTTCTCAAGGCCGCCATACATAGTTTGATTTATGGAGACCTGTTCATGCGAGTTGTATACCGTACCCGCCCTTACGAGAAGGTGCCCGGTTCTGTCAATGCTCTTCATGAAAAGTGGAAAAAACGATGTATTGAGGCTGTAAAAAAGCCAAAGCAATCCGAATTGAAGAAGAATATCAGAGCAATCGTTAAGGATTTTGATGAAATCGAACTCGATGAATCTTTGAAAAAACCTCGTGTAGGAATTGTAGGCGAGATTCTCGTAAAATATCTTCCTGCCGCCAACAATCATGTTGTTGAGCTCTTGGAAGCAGAAGGTGCCGAGGCCGTTTGTCCTGACATGCTGGATTTCTTCATGTACAGTGCTTATGACAGCGAATTCAAAGCCGACCATCTTGGGTTTAAGAAAACAAGTAAATGGTTGGGGAATGCTGCGATTTGGCTGCTGAATCAATTCCGAAAGCCATATTGCAAGGCGCTGGCTAATAGTAAACGTTTCTCTGCTCCGCCAAACATTCATGAACTGGCGAAATATGCTGAACCTTTTGTCTCTGCCGGCAATCAGACCGGTGAAGGATGGTTTTTGACCGGCGAAATGATTGAGCTCATTCACAGCGATGTGCCAAACATCGTCTGCACTCAGCCTTTTGGCTGCCTGCCAAACCATGTTGTGGGCAAGGGAGTAATAAAGCAGATTCGAAAAGCTTTTCCAGAAGCAAATATCGTTGCTGTGGATTATGATCCGGGTGCCAGTGAAGTCAATCAGCTTAACCGAATCAAACTAATGCTAGCCACAGCCAATGAAAATATGTAAGAGCGATCTTGCGCCCGACAAATACCATTTCGTGCAAGTACGATGGTGCTTGTCGGGCTTATACTACAAAAAAAGGAACTATCCGCACCAACATTCAGTCAGTGCAATAGTTCCTTTTCTATTTACCTATTTACCTTGCTTAATCACGCTTTCTACGGAATACTAACACTCCGAAAATTGCCAGTACAGATAATCCCATTACAAGCACCGGGAACAACAAATTCGTTGTATCACCTGTCTCAGGTGCTGAGTCTGACAACGGTACATCATCATCCAAAAGTGTCGTGGTCTTCTTACTTGTCGTAGAAGCTTTTGGTGTATCCGGATCCGTCAGCTCCTTGTTTGCCAACGGAGTATCTTCATCAATATCCACCAAAGAAGGCGTCGACGATGCTGTTGCCGAAGGTACCGGTGTCTCTGTTGCGCCCGGAGTAGTTGTAGATGTTGCCGTCGGTGTTACTGTAGGCGTTGCATCCGGTGTCACTGTCGGCGTCGGTGTCGGTGTTACTTTCGGTGTCGGCGTCGGTGTCACTTCTGGTGTCGGCGTCGGTGTCACTTTCGGCGTTGGCGTCGGTGTCACTTTCGGTGTCGGCGTCGATGACTCTTTTGGTGTTGCCGTCGGCGTAGGTGTTACCTTTGGCAACTTTCTGTAAATCATATGCCACTCACCAGAGTTGCTGACAATCGTATCACATACAAGCCATCCCTCACCAGTCACATTCAGATTCACGAATGCTTTTGGCGCAATAAGGGTAGCACGCATATTATCGGATGAAATAGCCAAATCATTTACATATGGCATATTCCAAATCACAGATTCAGCAATCTCCTCGTTGGTCTTTGTACCATCCTTTACAGTAAGGGTATATCGAGGAATCGTAACCTTATCCTTTTCTGTAATATTCAAAACAATTGACTGGTCATCACGAAGTGTAATCTTCAAACCACCATTCTGAATTTTCCCAGAGTTCAGATTGTCAATCATATTATCTGCATCAACATAAACTACGTCTTCCTTCACATCAGTAATATCAATCAGATAATTATTGCAATCTTTGACTTCTGCTGATGTCTTGACATTCTTCTTGCCCACCACAGATTCAGCATAGTTGGAAACAGAAGCAAGCATAGCTTTTACTTCCTTTTTCACCTCTTTGTCAATGACAACCAAAGGATTGCCACGGAACTTAACTTCTCCAACCACTTCGCCAATTTGAATTTCTCCAGATGCATTGGCTTTTGAATCAGATACGGTATTCCCATTTGTATGTCCATTTCCCTGATACTT
>JALENH010000263.1 GCA_022767895.1 Eubacterium sp. | reverse complement strand
TCCATCAGTTCAGCAATATTGCTGGAATCCTGATAGCAGCGGTTGGCGATGTCTTCGGTGGTGCGGATTAGTGCCCGTAACTGAGATTTCTGCTCTACAATATCTGCATAGTAACGCACGTTGGCGGAAGTAGGTACAGCAGAAATGATGTTGCTGAGAAATTCAACACTACCAATATCTTCCGGCACATTTTTTTCATGAAGCTTATCAACCAAAGTAACCAGATCGGCGGGTCTTCCTTCTCGAAAAAGCTCTACGATAGCAGAGAACAAAACCCGGTATCTGGTATTGTAAAAATCGTTTTCGTTCAGCTTTTCGGACGCCAGAACAACAGCTTCCTGATCTAAGAGCATGGAACCGATGACGGCTTCTTCTGCTTCCTGGTTATTTGGCATAATCCTTTTGATTACAGTTTCGTCCATGATTATTTTCCTTTGACTATTACTTTCAATTCAGCAGTTACTTTGGGGTGCAGACGAATAGGAACCATATAAGTACCAATGTTTTTGATTGGCTCCTTTAACTGCATTTTTTTCTTGTCCAGTTCATAGGAAAGCTGCTCTTTTGCTGCTGTGGCAATTTCTTTCGTTGAGACGGAACCAAAAACTCTGCCATCCTGTCCGGCTTTAATTGTTACTTCGATGGATTTGGTTTCCAGCTCTTTGGCAAAGGCCTTGGCGTCTGCCAGATTTTCCGCTGCAACTTTCTCGTCGTTCTGTTTTTTGAGTTTTAAATCGTTAAGGTTTTTGGATGTGGCTTCCACTCCAAGATTTTTCTTGAGGATGAAGTTCCTTGCGTAACCGTCACTGACGTTGACAACTTCGCCTTTTTTTCCAACAGATTTTACATCTTGCAATAAAATTACTTTCATTATATATCACCTTCTTCTTTCATTTTTCTTAATAGTTCTTTGACTTTTTCGCTACCCTCTTCCAAAGTGCAACCCTCCAACTGGGCACCGGCGCTGGTAATGTGGCCGCCGCCCCCCATTTTTTCCATAACAACCTGAACGTTCAGTTCATCGATGGAGCGGGCACTGATATAGATTTTTCCCTCGTAGGAGGTCAGCACAAAAGTAGCACGGATGCCTTTGATGTCCAACAGATCATCTGCAATCTTGGCACCGACGATGGTCGGAGATTCGCAGTTATCCGCATTGCATGGTGAGATGGCAAAAGAATCCATAAAAATTTCGGTGTTCTGAATTGCTTCTGCTCGTACCCTATATTCTTCAATGTCAGATCGGAACATTTTCCGAATGCGGATGATATCGGCTCCGGAGCGACGTAGGAAAGCGACTGCTTCAAAGGTACGTACGCCGGGTTTGTTCATAAAGTTATTGGTGTCTACCATTATGCCGGAATAGAGGGCATCTGCCTCTACGGCCTTGACCCGGATTTCCTCGCCGGCGTACTGAAGGATTTCTGCCACCATTTCGCTGGAAGAGGAGGCAAAAGGTTCAATATAGGATAAAGTTGGGTTCTCAAAGGATTCCCCTGTCTGGCGGTGGTGATCAATAACCACGAGAGAGGAAACCATGGGAATCAAATCCGGAGCATCGGTATAGGAGGGACGATTGACATCCACCACCACGAGCAGTACACCGTTGCCATTGCCGATAAATTCCTTGGCACTTTCGCTTGTAACAAAAGTTCCTTCCGGATAATCTTTGTTGTTTTCAAATAGTTTTAATAAAGGCGCCAGAGAAGAAGTGACCTGATTGACAATGATTTTGGCCGGTTTCTCCAATGACTGGGCGATTCGGTAAATGCCAATGGCACCACCGATGGCGTCTACATCCGGAAGTCTGTGTCCCATAATAACGACCTTGTCGGCGTTCTGAATGGAATCCCTGAGAGCCTGGGCTTTAACCCGGGCTTTTACGCGGGTGTTTTTCTCCTGTTGAATACTTTTTCCGCCATAATATAAAAGATTGTCTTTCGTTTTGATGACCACCTGGTCACCGCCTCGTGCCAAGGCCAAATCAATGGCACTCCGGGCGTATTCCTGGCGTTTGCGGAATGTGTTTGCCTGAATACCAATGCCCATGCTGATGGTGATGGAGGTATCGTTCCCGACATTGATTGAGCGTATATCGTCCAGCAACGAAAATTTATCTGCCTGGAGTTTGGAAAGATACTTATGCTGAAGCAGGAAAATGTACTTATCCTTCTCGATTTTTCTTGTTATGGCATCAATATTCAGCATGTATTTATTAATCTTCCGGTCTACCATAGCTGCCAAAAGTGAGCGGCGTACGTCATCTACATTGGCAAGGGATTCGTCATAGTTGTCAATGTAAAGAAGTCCCACATCCACTCTTTGGTCGTAATTTTCGCGGATGTAATGAACAATCTCTGTTTCATCGTAAATGTAAACGACATACAGGGCGTCACCAATTCCCACCTGACCGGCATTTTTTTTCGGCGAATCCGGTGCTTTTTCCAAAGAAACCAGTTGAATGACAGCTTTGTAATAGGTTTCTTCAATATGGAAATGAAGTTCTCCGTTGGCCTGTTCTTCCTCAGGAAGATATTCCTTTGTCAGAGAAGGAATCGCATCTGAAATATGGTAGCTCTTTGATAATTTATCAGAGAACAGTTTGCGGAAATTGCTATTATCCCATACACAGGTTCCGTTGGTATCCAGGATGGAAATTGGAATGTCCAAGTCCGATGCCAGCTTATTTACTGTTACATGGAACCGCATGGAATAATCCACGAGGTCGCGCAAGACAGCACCGCGTTTGAAAAAATACAGCATACCGGCGATTATCAGGTATAAGATGACATATGCGCTCATGATAGCGCCTGCACGCATATGGACAGTGTAAATCTGGATATTCATAATTATTAAAAGAATACCCAGTAGCAACGGCCAGCGAAGATAGGATCTCAGAGTTCCCCTGATTCGATTTTGCTTCAAAATTCCACCTCCTAATATGGAATCAATATATCCGTTTGTGTCCTGTCAGTTGTTTCAGAGTATAATAACCGAGACTAATATTATATCACGGATTGTAATTGTTGACAAATGCTATTTGGAAGATGTATGATGAGATAAAATATGAGAACTAAAGATGTAGAAGTGAGGAGGCGTGAAATGTACTGTAAAAAATGTGGTACAGAACTGCGGGAAGAAGATAAGTTTTGTTATTATTGTGGCAGGCGAACTGGCGTGATTCAGAGGGCTCTTTCAAGTAAGGCATTTGTGGGCAGTGTGATTGCGGTGCTTGTGGTGGCAGTGGCTGCACTTCTTACTTATTTTATATGGACCGGAAAACTGAACCTGTCTTTTTCGAGCCAGAATCAGGTTTCAGATAGCAGTAATCAGGGAGAAAATGGAGAAGAGAAACCCAAAGAAAAAGAAAAGGCTGGCAGTACTCCTAAGCCGACAGCGACACCTTATGTGTTTCAGCCGTCAGATGTGACAAAAGAGAAAAAAGCGGAGATGAAACCTTTGACGGATCGTCTGATGCCGTTTTTAGCATATAGTGCTTCTTTTTATGCGGATGGCTCTCATGCGTTCCGCTGGGATAATGCGTCGGCAACGACCATGGCACTTTACAATCTGGAACATTACGATAAATCTGTGAAGTATGGAGATCCAATGGAAACCATAGAAAAAAAGGCAAAGAGAGAGATGAAAAAAATCTTTGGCGGAAATTATAAATATAAATTTAAGTATGAAGGGACTTATCCCGGTTATGTATACCGGCCGACGGGAAATACCATGGTGTTTAATTCTACACGGATTCCGGGCAAAGATTATCATCTGAAGGTTAAGAATATAACAGAGTATGAGGAAGGAAAATATCGTCTTGTGGTGGAGGCTTATTTGTCTCTGCAAGCGGACGGAACGAAGGGAGATAGCCAAAAATATACGGTGACAGCGGAGCAGGATGCAGAGAGTACCTTTGGCTACGTGGTAAGCAAAATAAAGTTAAGTAAATAATTCCTCCTTTTTGCAACTTTTTGTCCGTTTCATTCGTATTATAAGTGTAATGGCATTTATAATAAATGAGAAGGAGTGATGAAGATGAAAAAAGTAGTTGGGGTTTTTGCTTTTTTGTTTTGTCTGACCTTGGGAGTGCTTTCCATGCAGACTACATCGGAGGCTGCTACGAAGTGGTATGAAGGGCAGACTATGGTTGTGAAGAAAGGTGCGTTTACATTCAAGGCGCATCCGGCGGCAGGGAAAAAGCAGGCGTGGATTTATTATGTGAAGGTGGATCCCAAGAAGGGGAGTACAAAGACATTGAAGTTTCCGGCTAAGATCAAGGGACGTACCGTGACGAAACTTGGGTGGACGGAAAACATGGGTGAAGATGCGGAATTTTACAAGAACATATTTAACGTATGGATTGAAGAAGCGCATGACTGTGACGGGTATATAAAATCCTTAAAAAAGACTCAAAATATAGTTATTCCCAAATCAGTGAAGGAGATTACCAATTGTGCCTTTAGTGGAATGCGTTCGCTGAAGAAAGTGACGATTCCATCTGGTATAAAGAAGCTTTCCCGTTCTCTGTTTTATGGGTGCAGGAAGTTGAAAACAGTGAATCTTCCTAAAAAGTTGCAGGAGTTTGACAAATCGGTATTTTTAGATTGTCCGGCTATCAAAACCATGAAAATTTCCAAGTCCAATAAGCAGATTCAGATAAAGAATGGGGCGGTGCTGTCGAAGGACGGAACAAGACTGATTTGGATATTGCCGACTCGGAAAAACTATACAATCCCAAGGAAGGTAAATACCATTGCCGGCTGTGCTTTTGAGGATTGTGAGGTGAAAAACCTGAATTTGCCGGCGACGGTTACGGTATTGGAAGCAAATGCTCTGTACAGTCCGGCTATGGAGAATGTTCATGTGGACAGTCAGAATCCGGTATATGCGAAGGATGGGCAGTGCGTTTACGATAAAAAAACCGGGGAATTGATTACGGCTATTGTGAAAGATGATAAAATAGTGATTTCCTCCAAAGTGACTGTGTTGAATGATAAGGGAACGATGACTGGCATGAGCGTGAGAGGGGAACTGAAGAGGATTGATATTCCGGCATCAGTGCAGAAACTGGTGACAGGGTGGATGTTCTTTAGTAATCTCGATTGCAAGGTCTATTTTCACTCTCTGACTCCACCACAGATAGAGGCGATAGTTCCGGGATGGGAGTATTCTGCTCTCCCTTGTTTTAATCCGGTCTATGTGCCGGCTGCGTCGAAGGAAGCATATGCCAAGTGGGCAGAGGATCATTACCGATATCCGGGGGATACAAGTGATGTCAAAGGACTTGGTTTCACAAAGCTATACACCTTTTAAATCAATTCTGTAAGGAGAAAGTTTGAACGAAAAAAGGAGTGCCTGCCGGTCATACCGGTGGCACTCCTTTTGGGTTCATATGCAAATTAGTCCAATGTGTATGGCATCAGTGATACGTGACGAGCACGTTTGATTGCAACAGTCAGAGCTCTCTGATGCTTTGCACAGGTACCGGTAATTCTTCTCGGAAGAATTTTACCTCTTTCAGACATATAACGTTTCAGTTTTGCAACATCTTTGTAATCAATGTAATCATGCTCTTTGTCGGAGCAGAATGCACAAACTTTTTTTCTTCTGCGAGGGCCTCTTCTTCTCATTGGAGAATCGCCTCTGTCTTTATTGTAAGCCATCTTAAAACCTCCTATAAAATTCTTGTATCATTGACTCGATCTAGTTAAACGGCAAGCCGTCTTCGATACCATCCGGAATGTTCATAAAATCATCGTTGGCAGCAGCGTTTGGCTGTGGTGCTCCACCACCAAAATTTCCGCCCTGATTTGCGTTGGCATCTGCTGCACTCTTGCGCTCAGCAAATTCAACCTCTTCTGCAATAATCTGAACACTGTAAACTTTTTCTCCGTTGTTGTTCGTGTAGTTGTCGTTCTGAACACGACCGGATAACAACATACGGGAACCTTTGTGGAAATATTTCTCCACAAATTCAGCCTGACGACCGAATGCGGTACAGTTAAAGAAATCGGTATCGGTATCACCCTGACGGGAGAAACGGCGATTTACTGCAATGCTAAATCTGGCAATAGCCAATGAATTCTCACCCTGAGAATAACGAATCTCAGGATCGCGGGTCAGATTACCCATTAAAATTACCTTATTCATGGAAGACTCCTCCTTATCTTATGCTTCCTGTTTTACGCATAAGTATCTGAGCACGTTGTCCATAATGCGAAGTCTCTGTTCCAATTCGCCCGGCACACCTGGCTCGGCATCGAACTGAATAAAGTAATAAAAGCCTTCACCCATCTTCTGAATTTCATAAGCAAGTTTTTTCTTGCCCCATTCATCGACGTTTGTAATTGTTCCGCCAAGAGAAGTGATGTACTCTTTTGCCTTCTCGACGGTGGCATTTCTTACTTCGTCTTCAACTTTTGCACTAACAACTAAAGCTAATTCGTACTTATTCATAGTTGCTTGCACCTCCTTTTGGTCTCTGGCTCTTCCTATTAAAGGGAAGAACAAGGAATTATGATTTAATATCACGGAGTTAAATTATAACACAGTAGAAAATGGAATGCAAGGAATTTTTAACAAAATCCCCGGAATCCCTTTTCGACTGTTTTTCGTGGAAGCATGACCTGATGATTACAGCCTGTGCACTTCAGGCGAAAGTCCATACCTACCCGTAATATTTCCCAACAGTTTTCGCCACAGGGATGTGGCTTTTTCATTTTTATTTTCTGTCCTACTGTAAAATCCATAGGAACCTCCCTTGAAAACGCTTATTTACAGAAAGTATTTAATTAACATTACGATGAAAAAACCAAGGAAGAAAAGGATAAGGAAAAGCTGAAAGATGGTGTCGGCACGATCAATCCAGCCCTGCATGCTGGACTTCCTTTGTTTGTCGTAATCTACTTCCCCGTTAATAATATCTTTGATACGGTCTTTGAAGCTGTATTCTTCTGACATGAAATCAGTCCTCCTTTGACGCATCTTCCAAACTAACATTATCTGAAATATGGACAGTGTAGCTGTCTTTTTTGAAAGAAACTTTCATGCTGAACCCTTCTTTGGTGTTTTTGGGGGTAACCTGGAAGTAAGCAGTAAAGTTTCCTTTGTTTTCGTCAAAATCATCAATTTTTACACAATGTTTTTCGTCTTTTAAGTAGTCGTGATACTTTCTGGCATCTGAAATTCCTTTATCATCTGCTACATCGGTATACACATAAGTGGCAGTTCCATAATCGCTGGTGGAATTGATGTCGATGTCTGACATAGTACAGTCAGTACCACACACCGTGGTAATGGATTTCAGATTAAGCCCCAGCATGGAATGAGTCTCCGGCTTTTTGTAGCCGCAGCCGGTACAAACCAGTGCTGCAGCTACTACCAGAAGTGCAATGAATGAGACTTTGTGTTTACGTTTCCTCATCATGCTTTCAGTGTATCATACAGTGCTTTTACTGTAGGATAAATTTCTTTGAATTTTGCATATTTTTCATCGTATTTTGCAGCCAGAGCCGGATCTGGTTTTTCTGTGCCGATGACTTTTACAATCTTGTCAGCAGCTTCTTGTACGGAAGCATATTCGCCACAGGCAACAGCAGCAAGCATAGCGCCGCCAAGTCCCGGACCTTCTTCGCTTTCAATAATGTTAACATTGATATTCAATACGTTAGCCATAATTTTTCTCCACAGAGGACTCTTGGCACCGCCACCGCAGATTTTAGTCTCTGTAATGTTGATGCCGAGATCTTTGGCAATTTCATAGCAGTCACGCATGGCGAAAGCAACACCCTCCAGAACAGCCTGAGTCATATCAGCACGGGTGGTATCCATGGACATGCCGATAAAGAGAGCTCTTGCATCCGGATTGTTGTGTGGAGAACGCTCACCCATAAGATAAGGAAGGTAGAATACATTATTCTCACCTAATTTGTCATCTGTGATGGGCTCCTGTTCTTTGCCGTAGTCTTTTGTGCCGATGATTTCATCCATCCACCATTTGTTGCAGGAAGCGGCACTCAGCATGCATCCCATCAGGTGGTAGTTACCATCTGCGTGATCAAAAGAGTGGAGAGCGTTAAAGCGGTCTACACCAAACTCTTTGCTGGAGATGAAAATGGTTCCGGAAGTTCCGAGAGAAATGTTACAACCGCCGTCACCAACAGTTCCTGTGCCGACAGCGGCAGCAGCGTTGTCGCCGGCACCGGCAGCAATCTTACAATTCGTGGTAAGTCCAAGAACTTTGGCAGCGTCTTCGGTGAGTGTTCCTGTTACTTCGTAGCTCTCAAAAAGCTTTGGCAGCTGTTCTTCTTTGACATCACAGATTTCCATCATCTCTTTGGACCAGCATTTATTTTTTACATCCAACAACAGCATACCGGAAGCGTCGGAGTAGTCACAGCTGTGTACACCTGTCATTTTGTAGGCAATATAGTCCTTTGGCAGCATGATTTTTGAAATTTTTGCAAAGTTTTCCGGCTCGTTCTCCTTTACCCAGAGAATCTTCGGTGCCGTGAAACCGGCAAAGGCAATGTTTGCTGTATACTCAGACAGTTTCTCTTTGCCAATCTCGTTGTTCAGGTATTCCACCTGTTTTGTTGTTCTTCCGTCGTTCCAAAGAATGGCCGGACGGATTACGTTGTCATTTTCATCTAAAATTACAAGTCCATGCATCTGGCCGCCGAAACTGATGCCGGCTACTTGGGAAGCGTCAAAACCGTCTACCAGTTTTTTGATACCATCTACGACAGCATCCCACCAGTCTTCCGGTTTTTGCTCAGACCAGCCTGGCTGTGGAAAAGAAAGTGGATACTCATTGGAAACGATGTTGCAGATTTTTCCGTTTCCTTCCATTAAAAGCAGTTTCACTGCCGATGTTCCTAAATCAACACCAATGTAATACATATTATACCTCCGATATGTTTTTTT
>JALENH010000249.1 GCA_022767895.1 Eubacterium sp. | reverse complement strand
ATTGTGATGGCGGCACCCTACTGGGATATGGCGTTCCCAGCCCTGTTAAAGCTGTACTTAGAGCAGATTACCGTATGCGGCATGACATTTCATTATCTGCCCACCGGGGTTCCGGAAGGGTTATGCCGTGCCAAGAAGCTGTATTATGTGACCACAGCCGGTGGACCGATTGTCTACAATTTCGGCTATGATTATGTCAAGACCCTGGCAGAACAGTTTTACGGTATAAAAGAGACCCAATTTTTTCGGGCAGAAAATCTTGACATTGTGGGAAATGATACCGGAGCAATTATGGAAGAGGCAAAGACAAGGATACGAAAAGGATGAAACAGGAGGTGTGTTGAGTGGACTATTTTGCTCCGGAGGCAAAAATACTGGTTGTCGATGATTATGGAATGAATCTTAGGGTATTTAAAAATTTGTTAAAACAAACAAAGATACAAGTTTATGTGGCAACAGGAGGCGATGAGTGTATCGATATTCTGAAGCGGCAAACCGTTGATCTTATTTTCCTGGATCATATGATGCCTGGGATGGATGGAGTTGAGACTCTTCATGTGATTCGCCGCAATAAGTTGTGTGAGGGAATTCCCATTATTATGCTTACTGCGAATGCGATTCCTGGTGATAAAGAAAAATACATAAGCGAAGGATTTGATGATTTCCTTTCGAAGCCGATTATACCGGATGAATTGAACCAAATTATCCTGACGCATTTACCGGGGGAATATATTACGACGGAGAATACTAAGAAAATGGAGGACAATAGTCCGGAAAAGGTTTTTGATCAACTGCGCAAATCGTTACCGGAAATTGATTTTGAAACGGGACTTATTATGGCCAGCGGAGATGAGGATTTCTATTTGGAATTATTGTATGATTTTGTTCATTTGCCAATCAGGGAGGAACTGGAAAAGTATCTAAGAGAAAAAGACAACAGGAGCTACTGCATTCGGATTCACGGATTTAAAAGTAGTGCCTATTCTATGGGGGCAAAGGAATTGGGCGATTTGGCAAATGAAATGGAGCAGATGAGCCAGGATGGGTTTTTGGAGGAAATCAGGGAAAAGCAAAAACGGTTTTTTGAACAGTATGATAAAATATGTGTCGCATTTTCGAGTCACATGGGCTATAATGAAAATCAACGATAGGAGGTGGCAATATGCCGTTACTGAATAAAGAGAAAATGATGCAGGGCTTTGGAAAAGCCGTAGATGCCGTCAATAACGCAGCGGATAAAGCGGGCCGGTATGCCAAGGAAAAGGAACTGGACAAGAAACTGGACCATGCAACTGAGATTGTTGACCGCGAGGTAAAAAAAGTAGGAAAAAGTATTAAAGAGATATTTTCGTGAAAAATAGGAGAAAAGGAATCGGAATAACATGTGGATTGCAGATGGTTGGAAAGATTATGAAGTATTAGACACCTCGGCAGGAGAAAAGCTGGAGCGATGGGGGAAGTATATTCTTGTGCGTCCCGACCCTCAGATAATCTGGGATACACCTCATAAAGCACCGGAGTGGAAACGGAAGAATGGGCATTATCACCGCAGTAACAAAGGTGGCGGCCAGTGGGAGTTTTTTAATCTGCCGGAGCAGTGGGATGTTTCTTACCGCGACCTGACCTTTCACTTAAAGCCCTTTAGCTTTAAACATACGGGATTATTTCCGGAGCAGGCGGTGAACTGGGACTGGACAGGTGGATTGATACAGAGTGCAAAACAGAAAGCACCGGGCCGGGAACTGAAGGTGCTGAATCTTTTTGCTTACACGGGCGGGGCTACCGTGGCGTGTGCCAAGGCGGGGGCCGCAGTGACTCATGTGGATGCCTCCAAAGGAATGGTTACATGGGCGAAAGAAAATGCGGCTGCGTCCGGGCTTGCAGAAGCGCCGATTCGCTATCTGGTGGATGACTGCGTGAAGTTTGTGGAGAGAGAGATACGCCGGGGCAATCATTACGACGGGATTATTATGGATCCCCCTTCCTACGGGCGGGGACCCAAAGGTGAGATTTGGAAAATCGAGGAGAAGATTTTCCCGTTAGTTCAGCTTTGTACGAAAGTTTTGTCGGACAAGCCATTGTTCTTTTTGATTAATTCCTATACGACAGGTCTCCAGCCGGCAGTACTTTCTTACATGTTGAATCTGGAGATTGCCAGCCGGTTTGGCGGGAAGGTAGAAGCAGATGAGATTGGTCTGCCGGTGCGGGGCGACCATGGACTTGTGCTGCCCTGCGGAGCCAGTGGCAGATGGAGCAGGGAGGATTAAATGAAACTGATACATTGTGCAGATTTACATCTGGATTCCAATATGACGACACATCTATCCAAGGAGAGAGCCAAGGAAAGGAAGGCAGAGTTGCTTTCCACCTTCGACCGGATGATTGCTTTTGCCTGTGAGGAAGATGTGCAGGCGGTGTTGATTGCCGGGGATTTGTTTGACCGGAAGAATTTTTCTGCCACAGCGAGAAAAACGGTGTATCACGCCGTCGTGAATCATCCGCAGATTACGTTTTATTATTTGCAGGGAAATCATGATGTGAATTTGTTCCTGCCGGAGGACGAGCCATGCCCGGATAATCTGAAACTGTTTGATGGTCAGTGGCGTTCTTACGTTCAGGAAGAGAAAGGACGGAGACTTGTCATCACCGGTGTGGAACTGGATGCGGATAATGCGTCTCTGATTGGCAATTCCCTGACACTTGACCGGCAGGATTTCAATATTGTGATGCTGCATGGGCAGGAAGCGGAACATGCGGCGAAGGACCGGACGGAGCTTGTACCGTTGCGGGAACTTCGTGGGAAAGGCATCGATTATCTGGCACTAGGGCATATTCACAGCTATAAGAAGGAAGTACTGGACAGCAGGGGAACCTACTGTTACCCGGGGTGCCTTGAGGGGCGTGGCTTTGATGAGTGTGGGGAGCATGGGTTCGTGCTTCTCGACGTGGACATGGAGACAGGAAGTTACACTTCCGACTTTGTGCCCTTTGCTTTTCGTACCTTGTATACCGTGGATGTGGACGTCAGTGACTGCATGAGCACTACGGAGATTCTGGCAAAGGTGAAACAAATTTGTGCGGAAAAGAAATATAAAAATACCAGTTTTCTGAAAATTGTTCTGCGAGGAGAAGTAGATGTAGATTGTGAAAAAGATCTGGACTATCTGGTGAACTGGCTGCAGGACGATTTCTATTTTGTGAAAGCAAAGGATCAGACGAGAATCCGTATTGATTATGATAAATATATGTTGGACGAATCCCTGAAA
>JALENH010000034.1 GCA_022767895.1 Eubacterium sp. | reverse complement strand
ATACCCCATACCCCATCCTCCGTATTGTCTTGATAATTTCCGGATGTGCCGGGTCCTTCTCAATCTTCTCCCGGAGCCGTTTGATGTATACCGTCAGGGTATTGTCATTGACAAATTCGCCTGCCACATCCCAGATTGCTTCCAGCAGTTTCTCTCTGGTGAGCACCATTCCCTTATTCTGAAACAAAATCAACAAAATCCGGTACTCCAGTGCCGACAGGAAAATCTCCTCACCTTCCCGCCTCACCGTCGCTTTCATCGTATCGATAGTTATGCCGCCGGCTTCCAATACAGCCTGCGCCTTGCCGGTACGCCGTAGTACCACACCGATGCGAGACACCAGTTCCCGTGGTCGAAAAGGCTTGCTGATATAATCATCCGCTCCCATATCCAGACCGGACACCACACTATACTCATCCCCCGAAGCCGTGAGAAAAATCACCGGGGTATCCGTATTCTGCTTCACATAGGAGCAGACGGCAAATCCATTGCCATCAGACAATGAGATATCCAATAGCACAAGGTCAAAGGAATCGGACTCCAAAATCTCCAGTGCCTGCCTCTGGCCCGGCACCGCAGTCACCGAAAATCCCTCCTCAGCCAGAAACTCACGTAAATTCTCTACAATCGTAGAATCATCTTCTACCAACAATAACTTCGTCATACTATTCTCCGTTCTTCAGAAGGGTGAAACTTTTCAAGCTTGCCGTTCCCTGTCCCCGGAAGGTCAGATATAACGCCTGAACCCCATCCGGCATGGCAATTTCTGTCTCATATTCTTCCCATACATTGGTATACACAATGGGTAGTTCTGCCAACACTTCTCCATTCCATGCTGTCCGCACCTCAAACACGCCGTCCGCGTATCCCCGGGTGGTGATACGGATTCGATTGACACCCTGCATGTCAAAATATTTAAATCCTGCTGTGGCAGAATCCTGAATATTTCCAATATATCCAATCTCCTCATCCCCATCTCTGCCATCCTGCATCACTTTCGGGAAGGCATCACCTCCCACATATTTCGAAGGTGTATCCGTAAAAAGATGGCAGGCAAGGTACGCCGGATATTCCCCTTCGCCCACCAGCGGTTCACCATTGAGGCCGCAGGACGTAATCTCTGCCTGGGCAATTCTTCCCTCTGCATCAATCTGAAGTTTCTCTGCGCACCCCTGACGGCTGTACCAGGAACCATTGGTATGTCGGTGGTAGAAAATATACCATGCATCACCAATCTGTACCATACTGCCATGATTGTTGGCACCATACGCCATGGGCAGTTCAGCCGGCTTGTACGTATCAATATGTAAATCACAATTGCTGACCAGAACCCCCTGATAGGTAAACCCTTCCGTGGGGCGGTCACTGATGGCATAACACAATTCGTGCATAACTTCAGACGAATAGATAAAATAGTACCGGTCTCCTCGTTTGCGAATGGAAGATGCCTCAAAGAACGCATGTCCCTCAAAGCCGGTGCCATCGCTGTACTCGCAGCCTGGAACAACCCGTACCGGCTCCTCTTCGATTGTGAGCATATCCGGCCCTAACACGGTGACAAAGGCCCCTGTTCTTGATTTGTCTCCGACACCGCAAAAGCCGGTATACAAATACGTTTTGTCTCCCTCTGTCAACACGCCGGGATCAAACTGGGGCTCATCCGTTGCTCGTTCTCCCAGGCGGATGCCATTTTTGTCATGGACGTATCCGTAAAATTCATATTTTCCTGCCGGTGTATCGCATACCGCCACAGAGACCACCGACACCTTATCCAGTACATAATACAAATAGTAACGTCCATCCGGTCCCACCGTAACATCCGGCGCGTAGAGGCACATTTTCCCTTCCGGATTCAATGGATCCGTTGTCTTTTCATAGATTACACCTTCATACCGCCAGTCACCGAGATTGTCCACCGGTGCCGACCAGCACACATAATCTCCCATACAAAAAACATAACCATTGTAAAAATCATGGGAGCCATAAACATAAACTCGCCCGTCAAATACATAAGGTTCCCCATCCGGTACATACTCCCAGGATGGCAAATAGGGATTCAATGCCTGCTTTTTCTGATTCATTCTATACAACCTTCCTTTCTTCGGTTGAGCTCTGCTGAGCTCAATGCTTTCCCTCTCACACAAATTTAGTCTATTGTATCAATTCGCTGGCGCGACGTCTAGTCCCAATTACAAAAGACTTCCACACATTAAATGAATGGAAGTCTTTTGTTTTGTTTCTATTTCACTTTTATTTTCTTCACCTTGCTCCACGCACCATAAATTTTTCCAGATTTTCCATTTGCATATGCACGAACTTTCACATAATATTTTTTCTTTGATTTTAACTTTTTAATGGTTACGGAAAGTTTTTTCGTTGTAAGTTTTTTTACCCGTTTCTTTAATTTCTTATCCGTACCGTAGACAACCTGATACCCTTTTGCATATTTCACTTTGGAAATCTTAATCGTCATCTGCTTTTTCTTGCTACTAAGTGTAATTTTCTTTACTTTGGCAGGTTTTTGAACCGCTGTATTCGCTGGTTTGTTGGTCTCAGTTGGCTGAACAGTTACATTGGGAACATCAGATGGCGCTGGTGTTTCGCTAGGCGCTGGTGTTGCTTTAGGTGTTGGTACAGGTGTTGGTGTTACTTCCGGATATTCTGCATATAATTCAGGATAATCGGTTGCCTCCTTGGGCACTGTACCATCTTCTACCTTTGCCTTAGAAACGGCAATACGGTCGAGTCCGGGGCCGGATGTAGATGGTGCATAAATATAAATATCATTTTCCCCTTTATCTAAGTAAACCTGTGTGGATACACAACCTACCGCAGAACCATTCCCTTGAATTCCCACAATATCCTTAACTTCAACAGATTCGTACTTATTTGTTCGAATACTGATTTTTGTTTTACCGGAGCTCACCACATAAAGCTTAAGCTCATACATACCTGCTTCTGGTGCTTCCACACTTTCAAACTTAATACGGTTCTTTGCACCACGCGGTGTTTTGATGTAATTCTTATTTGAAACATACTGAGCACTTATCAATTTCTTGTTTGATTGACCAAGATTTGCCTTTTCTGCTTCAAAATAATTGTAATTTTCATAAGAAGTTAATCTCAAATCATCCTGTTTACTAAAGATAACAGCTGCGCCACCATTTTTCTTCATGGGCAAGGAAAGCCAATCTTTTGATGTTACTTCTTTTTTCTCCATCTGGATATTAGAGTTATCCTCGTTGTCAGTATAAATATATGCGTAATATTTTGTATCCGCATCCAGGAATGAAAGTTTTGCTTCGTAGTTGTTTTCATCTGCAGTCATAGCACCAAGATACCAGCGGTCTCCACTCTTTCTTGCGCGAATTACTGCTTTACGCGGTTCGGACCCAGCCAACAGAACAGAATCATCCCAGGTTGCCGGAAGATCTGTTAAGAAGGATAATCCGCCATAACCAGGGTATACGTGACAGGAGTGTGCCAATGTCTGCATCGCAGATTCATAAGCAACTGTCATACCCAGCATGAATGCATTTGTTGCTTTACAGTTTTTAACACTCATTCCCACCGGCGTAAATTCCATCGACCCAATTACATTACGTGTATATGGTAAAGTAAGAAGTGTTTCTATCGGAGAACCATTTCCCCATTTAAAGTACTCACTACCTTCAACTGCTTCACTCGATAAAATATTAGGGAAGGTTCTGTTTTCACCGTTTGGATCCGTACAACCATGGTAGTTTACAACCAACTTATGTTTTGCTGCAATAGACGCCACGTCATACATGTCCTTCATAGCCCACTGACTGTCACTCTCTAAGTAATCAATCTTAACACCTTTTACGCCAAGACTCTCACACCATGCAAATTCCTTTTCAATAATTTCCGGATTATCAAGGTCTACACGGTGAGCATTGTCACGTTTCTTAACACCATACCAAACAAGAATTCCTACGTTTCGTTCATTGGCATAGGCACATAATTTCTTTAATTTTTCTTCGTAATCGAGATTTCCCGAACTGTCTTTCCAGTTTTCCCATCCGAAATCCACGAGACAATATTTCTG
>JALENH010000241.1 GCA_022767895.1 Eubacterium sp. | reverse complement strand
TTCTTTTTTGTTTGTTATCTTCCTTTTAGTATGAAAGAAGCGTTTATATGTGTCAAGAGAAATATATATATTTTCAAATAAATCATTTAGAATCACACCACTATCATAGTGCATTTTCCCTTGATGAATATAAAAATTCCTTTTTTGGCGAAATGTTCTGGGTGATTGTTCCATAATAACAATGGACATAACTTTGGACATGCCTCGGAAGTCAAACTTGTTTCCCATTTCTCTTTTGAGGTCATTGTATTGTCGCATGACCAAATCAGCCAGATAGCAGTCTGTACGCTCTGCGGGAAATTGATAGCCGATTTTTTGCATTTCTACATTGAGAAAACGGCCATCTCTTAAACGGACTACAACATCCATGATTACAAAAGAACTATTTTCCTGCATTTGAATTCCTTCGTGCTGCAATATACGTACAATTTCCACGTCCTCGCCCAGTATGGATGATATAAAGTTTTCCAGACGCCTTTTGTTCATTTCAGGTGAAAACAGATGCTTGAATACAGAATCGTATGTAATTCGCAGACCCTGTTTTCCCATATAAAACAAAATGAGTTCTTCCTGATACTTTTTCGGAAATTGGCAAAACTTATGCCAAATATCCATATCCTGTTGCAACAAGTTTAAGACTTCGTTTCTGCTACGTTTCTTAATATTTAGTTTTTCCATATTTGCCCTCCTTTTTATTTGCAAATAGATGTAAATAAAAAGGAGGATTGATCCAACCTTTTGCGAAATATACATTAACACATGAATGAATATAAGTCAATAGAAAAAAGGAAATTTTATCACATCAGGCACTCTGGTCAAAGTTTGCCCCGGCAGCCATCTGATAATTAAGGTCCGCCTGACGTTTGGCATAGGGATTTGTGTTTTGGGAATTGCCCACGGTGGAACGGATTGTGGTATTTGTCGTGCCGCCGGACACGTAGACGCGTCCACATTCCGGGCACACGGAAGTATGGAGGGTGACAGAGACATTCAAAAGCTCCTTGCCCTCTTTATTCCCTTCTGCAACTGCATTCGATACATGCTCTTGCTCGTGGCTCATTACAGCGGCAGCTGCGTTATTGGGAGAAATATGTGTAGGTGACTTAAAAGACACATCACCTTCATTGGAGCCGTCTACATACTTGCGGTTTTTGCAGGTCTGACATTCACCTTTCTGCACGCGTTTGGAGGAAGCCGCATCTTTGGCTCCATCAACGGTTGCCTGTGCCGTGCCATCACTGCCACGGGTTACCATATCCGCTTTTCGAACGCCGGAAACTGCTCCTGAGTTATACATAGGATATATGCCACTTGTGCCGGAATAACCGGAATAGCCGGAAATAGCAGAAATGCCGCCAATTGCCATAGAGGACGCCTCCTTTCAACGAAAAATTCTCTTGTTCCCACAGAGGGAATCTCTTATAATAATTATAATACGATTTCAGGAAAAAGCAAGTGAAAGGATGGCGGTGGAATGAAATTTTTTAATGGACATTGGGAAAAGCAATATGGTGTGTCTGTGTACCCGGCAGCACAAGTCTACGAATGGCGTCAACAGGATGAGGAACTTATCTTTCTCGCACCCCATCAGCGGATACAGGGAAGGGGGATGACCTTGGATGGTGTTGTGCTGACTTTTCATGTGTCGGTGGCGCGGGAGGGGATTTTCCATATTGTGGTGGAACACTATAAGGGAGTACGCTGCCCGGGCCCGGAGTTTACTCTGGAACTGGATGAGCGACCGCTCTCTTTGCAGGAAGGGGACAATGAACTGACGGTTTGCTCTGGAAAGAATCAATTGAGGATTGAAAAAGATCCTTTTTCCATGGAGTTTTTCTGTGATGGGAAGAAAATGACCCGGATGGAGGGGGCCGATTTTTCCTATATCCGCACCCGGGATACAGGCGTTCTGCTTTATGAGGAACAGGCGGGACAAGTCTATATGCGGGGAGCCACGAGCCTTTCCGTCGGTGAATTGATTTATGGACTGGGAGAACACTTTGGCCCGTTTGTGAAAAATGGACAGAGTATCGATATGTGGAATGAGGATGGAGGAACCTCGTCGGAACTTTCGTACAAAAACGTACCGTTTTATCTTTCCAACCGTGGTTATGGCATTTTCGTTAATGATTCGGGGAAAGTGTCCTTCGAGGTGGGGACAGAGCGTGTGGAAAAAGTGGGATTTTCCGTGCCGGGAGAGCGGCTTGACTTTTTCTACATCGGCGGTGCGGATATGAAGGAATCCATCCGGTTGTATACGGATCTTACGGGGAAACCGGCACTGCCACCGGAGTGGAGTTTCGGACTCTGGCTGTCAACCTCTTTCCTGACGGACTATGATGAGGATACGGTGCTTTGCACCATCGAGCAGATGACAGAGAATGGCATCCCGATTTCTGTCTTTCACTTTGACTGCTTTTGGATGCAGGGATATCACTGGTGCGATTTTCTCTGGGACAAGGCGGTGTTCCCGGACCCGGAGGGGATGCTTTGCAAGATTCATGAGAAGGGAATCCGCGTGTGCGTCTGGATTAATCCCTACATCGCACAGGCATCGGCACTTTTTGACGAGGGGAAGGAAAAGGGGTATTTCATTCAACGGAGCAACGGCGATGTCTGGCAGTGGGATAAATGGCAGGCTGGTATGGCAGTGGTGGATTTCACCAATCCGGAGGCAAAAGCGTGGTACCAGTCGAAGCTGGAGAAATTGCTGGAGATGGGAGTGGATTGCTTTAAGACGGATTTCGGAGAGCGGATTCCTTCGGAAGATGTGGTGTACTGGGATGGTTCCAATCCGGAGAAAATGCACAACTACTACTCCTATTTATACAATGAAACGGTCTTTGATGTGATCCGAAGGGTGAAGGGAGAGGAGAATGCGGTGGTTTTTGCCCGCAGTGGGACAAGTGGCGGTCAGAAGTTCCCTGTGCATTGGGGAGGGGATTGCTTTGCCCGATATGAATCCATGGCGGAGAGCCTACGGGGTGGTTTGTCTCTGACCATGTCCGGCTATGGTTACTGGAGCCATGACATTGGTGGGTTTGAAGATACGTCTACGCCGGATGTGTATAAGAGGTGGGTGGCGTTTGGACTTTTGTCCACCCACTCCAGACTTCACGGCAGCGGTTCCTATCGTGTGCCATGGCTTTACGGGGAGGAGGCAACGGCGGTGCTCCGGCATTTTGTTCAGGTGAAAAAGGATTTGCAGCCTTATTTACTGGAGATGGCAAAGGAAAATCATGATACCGGGATTCCTCTGGTGCGTGCCATGGTGCTGGAATTCCCGGAGGATCCGGCCTGTGCATGGCTGGACCGCCAGTATATGCTTGGCGACCGTTATCTGGTGGCACCGGTGTTTGAGGAATCCGGTGAAGTGACTTATTATCTGCCGGCTGGTCGGTGGAAAAATTATTTCTCCGGTGAGAGGATAGAAGGGGGCAGGTGGATGACGGAAAAGGTGGATTATTTTACGATTCCTCTGTGGGAGAGGCTGTCATAGGAAACCGTTACAGGTTCCGTCATTCAGACAGTCCTATTCTCATGCATAGGCGCTTGCGCTCAGATAAAAACGTAGCGGCAAGGACACAGTGGAAATACCTGTGTCTCTTGCCGACGTTTTTATACCTATGCCTGAAAATAGGCCTGTCTGAATGGTTGAAATACTGTAAAATGCTTTCTATGACAACCTCCCGTTTGGAAGCGGGAGATTTATAACGCTACGGTTGTCTCGTAGAGTATATTTTCAACGGAGGTTCCCAGGTACAGGCGGTATGTTCCGGAATTGGCAGTAAAGTCCTTTTTCTCCGGGGAATAGGTAGCGAAGTCTCTGGATTTTAAGGTAAGCGAAATTTCTTTTTTCTCGCCTACTTTCAGAGATACTTTATGGAAGTTCCGAAGAATGCGGTCTGGCTGCCCCTCCTCAGGAATACCAATGTACAACTGCAGAGTTTCTTTTCCTTCCCGGGAGCCTGTATTTTCTATTTGGCAGGATACGGTTACAGAAAAATCCGGTTCCTGCAATTTTCCGCGAACGTTTAAGCGAAAATCGTCACAGGAAAAGCTTGTGTAGGAAAGCCCGTGTCCAAAAGGAAAGAGCACCGGAACCTGCTCCGTCTGGTAGTAGCGGTAGCCCACCATGAGTTTCTCCGCGTAGTGCACATGGCGCTGGCCATTGTCATCGATTTCGCCCGGGTAGGAATGATACTTTTCCGTCGGTGTATCGGCGAGATGAAGGGGATAGGTCTCTGCCAGATGACCGGAAGGATTCACTTCCCCGAATAAAACCCGTGCCAGTGCATAGCCGCCGTGCATTCCACAGTAGCTTGTCTGAATCAGAGAGGAAACCTGATGAATCCATGGCATCTCAACGGGACCACCATTGATGAGGACTACGGTAAGATTTTTTGTGATTTTTGCCAACGCAGAAATTACTTCGTCCTGTCCGTAAGGCAGCGTCAAATCCGGACGGTCAAATCCCTCTACATCATAAGCGTGGTTCAGTCCGCCGATGAAAATGATTTCGTCATATGCCGGGGCAGCGTCAAGGACTTCTTGTAAATACCGTTCCCGTTTGGGGCGGATGGCAGCATCAAACTGTTCCCGACCCTGCACTGTTGTATAGTCGACACCAAGGCTTACTGCCTGCCAGTCCACTTCTCCTGACACATGTTTTTCGTTGTCTACATAATATCCCGGAAGCCAGTCAATCTGAGCATCTCCGCCCAGCACCATGCGGATTCCGAGAAGAGGAGAAATGTCATAGAGCGCCTTGATTTCAGCACTGCCGCCTCCGGCAGCGTGGGTTCTTCTGGCGTTATCTCCTACCACAAGAATTTTCTTCACGGAAGGCTTGAGGGGGAGCTTGTCTGCATCGTTTTTCAAGAGGACGATTCCTTCTTCCGCAATGTGCTGAATCGTCTGCTGGTGTTCCGGCGTGTTGATGCAGCCCTTTTTCCGGGTATCTTTTCCCAGTTGAATCCGTTCCATCATACGAAATATACGTTCCAGCCGTTCATCAATGACGGTTTCCGGGATTTCGCCACTTTTTACTTTTTCTAAAAGCGGATTGGCCAGTTTGTATTCATCAAAATCCGACGTAACGGACATCTCGATATCCACGCCGTGCAGGGCAGTCTGTTCTGTGTGGTGGACGCCTCCCCAGTCGGAAATCGTCACACCATCGTAGCCCCACTGCTCCCGTAAAATCGTCTGTAACAATGTTTCATTTTCACAGCAAAAGTCGCCTTCGAATTTGTTGTAGGCTCCCATGATGCTGTAAGATTTTCCTTCCATGACGGCATCGTAAAAAGCCGGCAGGTAGAGTTCAAACAGAGTTTTTTCATCCACCGTCGTGTCAACACTCATGCGGTCACATTCCTGATTGTTCAGGGCAAAGTGTTTGACGCAGGCAGCCACGTCCTGAGACTGAATCCCCTGGATTAGCGGTGCCGCCATGCGGCCGGTGAGTGTTGGGTCTTCACTCATATATTCGAAGTTTCTTCCACAGAGCGGTGTTCGCTTGATGTTGATGCCGGGAGCCAGTATAACATCTTTTCCCCGACCTCGGGCCTCCTCACCCAGTACTTTTCCAAAAGCCTCTGCCAGTTCCGGGTTCCATGTGGTACACAGACAGGTGTTGCTGGGGAGCCAGCTGACAAAGTCCGTTGTATCGTCCACGGGATTCCAGACGTCATTTTCAAATTCCTGCCGCACGCCGCTAGGACCGTCGGACATTTTGAGGGAAGGGATGCCAAGGCGCTCCACTGCCCCTGTGCGGAACAGTCCGGCAGCGTGGATAATTTGTATTTTTTCTTCTAAGGTTAATTCCTGTATGAGAGATGAATGGTATGTCAAAGTGAGTAACCTCCTTGTTTTGATAAAGTAGTTATTTTCATTATAAAGGAGGGAAGAGGCTGTGTCAAAGATGTTTAATCGCTTGTTTGTGTCAACTGTTCGTTGGCATTTTTTCAGTTTCCGTAATTCACGAAGAAAAGTTTGCATCTCGTGCGCTCTACGTTCCACTTCGGTCCGCGCATAACAGAGGTCTCCCAGACCTCTTGCGCCTTTCGCTGACACACGCGCAGAAGTATCGACATGCCAAATACGCAGTCTGATACTTGCGTGTTTGTACGCACTCGTTCCAAATCTTTTCTTCGTGAATCAATTCACTAAAATCCAATACCACTTTACTGATTTCCACCGGAATGGCCTCCAGTTATGGAACTTTTGGCAATATTATAATCAATAGCAAGCAAGTGCTATGCACCTCACTTACAAAATAATAATCTGGATTACCCATTTGCTATTGTAATCATTTCATAATTTTAGTATAATTTAATCAAAATATTGCTATATGAATTTAAGAAGTTGATTATATAATGATCTCATAAATACAGTCAGCCCCTGCGAATGAGCAGTAAATATTATGACTGCAGTTCGCTTGTCTGGAAATCCTACCGCCTGATGGGGAAAACATTTGGGAATCGCAATTATGCCCCGGTAGCTGCGGATATTGCAAAGTGGTGTGCCGGCAAGAAAAAGATGGTGAAGG
>JALENH010000232.1 GCA_022767895.1 Eubacterium sp. | reverse complement strand
TCATATACCCACACTCCATTTTCATAATGCAGATAAAAACTCCGGTAATCCATATTGATGGTTCCCACAATCGCACAGTGCTCATTCATAACCACTTTGGAATGTATAAATCCCGGCGTGTATTCGTAGATCCGGATTCCATTTTTCAACAAAATTCCATAATTGTATTCTGTCATATATTTAATATGCTTTTTATCCGGAATATGCGGCGTAATAATACGCACATCTACTCCACGGCGCACCGCTTCCAATAATGTCTCCACCATGAACTCCTCTAAAATGAGATACGGTGTCATAATATACATCTTGGAGCCGGCATAGTGAATCATCTGTTTATACATACTTCCCACGAAGGATCTTGTGTCCAAAGCCGGGCCATCTCTAAGCACATGGCAATACATATCCGATTCTGCCACCGGCTTTTGGGAGCGGTACCGATCGTAATTAATCTTCGCATCTCCGGCACAAACCGCCCATAGTTCCAAAAAGGTAATGACCATCCCCCAGACCACATCTCCCTGAAGACGAATTCCTTCATCTTTCCACACACCAAACCGGTCTACCAGATTCGCATACTCATCGGCAATATTAAAACCACCTGTATAAGCAACTTCACCATCGATCACAAGAATTTTTTGATGATCCCGGAAGTTCATAAACAATTTACTTGTGTATTTGTGAATGGGGTTAAAAATCTCCACTTCAAATCCTTCTTCTCGGAGTTTCTGGGCAAAATCTGTGCTTGTCCGCAGCAGAGCTCCGAAATCGTCATATAAAAATTTCACTTCAACTCCCTCTGCTATTTTACGCTTCAGGATTTCGTGCATCTGATCCCAGATTGCCCCCTCTGCCACAATGAAAAATTCAATAAATACATATTTTTTCGCTTTTTCCAAATCGGCAAAAAGATCCTCGAACGCATCCTCTCCCATCTCATAATATTTAGCCTGATTATTTTTGCTGATTGGCGATCCTTCCGCTTCCATGAAACGAGACATACGGGACGATACCGGATGTCTGCCATTGAATTCCTGTGCCACTTCCGGATGCCACTCAAGATGCTGGTCCACCTCTTTAATCTTTGCTTTAATGAGACGGTTTAATTTATTCCTTTTTCCTACCTTGCCCCACAGAGCAAACATAATATTACCGGAAATCGGCAGTACAACCGTAATACATAGCCACCCAAATTTGTAAGACATACTGCGGTTGTCATTGGTCAATGCAAGTATCGTAAACACTCCGAATAATTCCATCAACACATAGAACACGGAAGCGTACTGACGTAGCAAAAAAGGAAGGCCAATCAGAATCGTAAACTGAAACATGACCAGAAGAGCTACCGTACACGCTCGTAAAAAGCCACTCAAACTATTCTGAACCCGTCCCTTTAGCCCTTGCAGATGCTTTAAGGATTTCTTTTGTTCCTGAACTTCCATAACACTCTCCATTCCTTCTCTGCGTCATTTTGAACATATAAATGTAGTATAACACATTTGTTTGGGGCAGGCAATCACCGAGAAGCCTGAAATTGCATCTCCCCTCTTTTTATGGTATCATATATCCATCACAAAAAGTAAGGAGAATTACCGTGGAACACATCAGACAAGCACTTTCATACAATTCCGAAATGCTCCATACAGCAGCCAGTCTCCTGCCATGTCCGGCAGAGAATGCCTGTTTTTTTGACATTGAAACTACGGGACTTTCACCGCGGGTTTCCTCTCTCTATCTGATTGGTGCGGCCACATTTGAAAACGGACAGTGGTGGATCGACCAGTGGTTTGCCGATGACTATACAAGCGAGGAAGAGATTCTGCGGTCATTTTCGGACTTTTCCTCTTCCGTCGACACCTTTGTCCACTACAACGGTTCCACTTTTGACATTCCCTATTTGGAGAAAAAATATCAGGCCAGTCATCTGCCTTCCCCTTTTACAGGCAAAACAAGCCTCGACCTCTACCGCCAGATTAAACCATTAAAAAAGCAGTTTCCTACCCGTGACCAGAAACTGACCACCATGGAACGTTTTGTAGGGTTTCACCGCCATGACACCTATTCCGGCAAAGACTGCATCCGACTTTATACGGAATTTATGCACAAAAAATACTTCCATGATCCGGAATCCGATACACGGAAGAAAAATCTGCTGTTGCATAACCATGATGACCTGGTGGGAACAACTGTATGTACCCTGCTATTGGCTTACCGTAAATATACGCCCAACCAGCCCTGTTTAATACAAAAGGAAAATGCCGTCTGCTTTTCAGATTTTCTTCCACAACCGGTTCCTGTTCCACTATCCTACGAAAAAAATCAGATTCTTTTTTCTTATGAAGGAAACAGGATTGAAGTCACGGTGCCACTTCAGGAAGGTACGTATTATCACTTTTTTGCAGATTACAAAAACTATTATTATCTTCCGAAAGAAGATATGGCTGTCCACAAAAGTGTCGGTACCTATGTGGAACCGGCTTTTCGTGAGAAGGCGACTGCCGCCAATTGTTATATCAAAAAAACCGGCACATTTCTGCCACTCCCCAAGGGGATTGACTGGTCTGCTCCGGTCTTTCGTACCGACAAAAAAAGTCACTCACTTTTTATTCCATGGACAAAAGATGCATCCCTTTCAGAAGAAGAAGTTGCGCTTCTCATATCCGGTTTTATGCATATGCCACTATAATCCCACCACGGCCGGCATACATACTGGCAATGCCTCCTGTCTCCACAAGAAGTATGGGTATACCAGGAAATATTTTTTTCAATTTACGTTTTACCTCAAGCGCCATTTTTTCCTGAAAGCAATGAGAAATCACCATGGCTGAGATTTCATTTTCCTTTCCATCTTCTTCGATATGGCGAATCATCGATGCCAAAGCGCGTTTTATGCCTCTGGCCTGTCCCGTCTGAGATATGGTTCCCTCTCTCGTAGAACAAAGAATCGGACAGATATGAAACGTATCTGCCAGCTTTGCTTTTAGTCCGGTGAGTCTGCCACTTCGCTCCAGCATAGTCAAATCCTCAAGGACGAAACGAGTCTTCATCTTTTTTATATAAGCCTGTATTCTCTTTTTTATATTCTCCATGGGCATTCCCTTGTTTTCCCACTGAATAATCTGTCTGGCTATCAGCATCTCTCCTGCCGATGCATTCCGGCTGTCTATCACACAGATTCTCTGACCGTTTTTTCCTCTCTTCTCTTCCTGCCACATTTTTTTCGCCAGGCAGGCACTATTATAGGAGCCGGACAACGCAGAGGACCCGGTAATCACATAGATACGGTCCGCTTCTTTATCAAGGGCATCCACAAATTGTGAGGGAGATGGACAGGAAGATAATGGCATATTGGGAGAGGACGCAATATCCTCCAGCATCTCCCTGCAATTTATTTTCTCATCGTCAATATATTCCTTTTTTCCTACCTGGATACGAAGCGGCACCATCTCAATCCGCGGATTTTCCCGCATTCCCTGTGACAAATCACCGCAACTGTCAATCAAAATCTGATAACTCATTGGACATACTCCTTTCACGGATAAGAGTTGCCCGAAT
>JALENH010000231.1 GCA_022767895.1 Eubacterium sp. | reverse complement strand
CTGTTTTGAGTACCCTTCGGATTTCTTCCAATACGTCCGGGAGTTTGTCCAGGTAGAACAGGACATGATTGGCGATGACAAGATCAAAAGATTCTTCCTCGAAAGGAAGATGATGGGCATCGGCAATGACATAGGAAAATTCTTTGTTGTCTATCGTAGACAGGTTCCTTCGGGCATCCCGTAGCATCCCTTCTGAAATATCGGAAAGAGTAACGGAAATGGATTCCGGCAGCCGCTTTTGATTGGCGCTCCAAAGTGTACCGTCTCCACAACCAATTTCCAGCACTTTCATACCCGGCCTCAACTGGCATTGTTCAAACAGCCAGGGAAACCACCCCTGTCCATTTCTGCTGTAGAGTTCGTGTAGACGGATACGGGCCGAAATGTTGGAGGCATCCAGATACTGGTTTTTCAAGCTTTTTTCCATGCTGGTCAGGTGAATCAGTTCCATCATCTGATGCCAGTCCACCTGCTTTTCCTGACGGATGGTATCGGCTGTCTCCTGAATTGCCTGTTCCACTAACTGCATCTGTTCCATACGGTCCTTCACCAGCTTCAGCTGTATGTCAAGAGAATTCAGTAATACATGGCGGTCCGGGTGATCCAGAGTCATTTCACGGATTTCACTCAGGGAAAAACCAAGATACTTAAATAAGAGAATCTGCTGGAGTTTCATCAAATCCCCGTCGGTGTAAAATCGTGCTCCGTGTTCATTGACGTAAGAGGGCTTGAGAAGGTTCTGTTTATCATAATATCGAATTGTGCGGAGCGTTACCTTCGCCATTTTGGCAAATTCTCCGGATGAATAATAGCCTTCCTTTTTCATATGCTGCGCCCTCCTTTTCTCTGCATCGTAAATTCATTATAACGAAAAGTGTGAGAGGGCGCAAGATATGTGTGGCAGCAGTTGGAGGTTACAATAATTCGGCGATGCGGCTGACGCCAACAAAGATTTCCGATATTTTGTACCAGGTACGGAATCCTACGATGCCATCCTGGGTAAGTCCGAAAATCCGTTGGAAGGTCTTGACGGCTTCCTCTGTGGCAGGGCCAAATACACCGTCCTCTGCAATTTTGGGAATCATGGGATAGCCGTTGGAAATCACATTCAGCTGGTGCTGCATCTGGCGGACTTTCTCGCCGGAATCACCCTGCCTGAGTGGAGCTCCCGGATAGGAAGAGGGAATGCCGGAGATTTCATCGGTGGAGTTGATATAAATGGAGTCACCGTAATAGTTGCGCAGAATGTCAATGGCGCTGTATCCCTGGTCACCCAGTGACTTGGAACCCCACTGGCTTAACCAGTTTGGACATGTGACGTTTTTTCCATCGCAATACTGTGTCAGAATCGGCTGCTGCACATTAGGGCGGGCGAGGAAATTGCTGAAAAGATCATCCACCACACGGGAAATGCTTTCAAAAACATTCCGGTTTGGAATCCATTTGTGATCGTAGGCGGTGGAGGAAGTAATGGTGAAATCCTTCCCTTTATTCCGGTACCATTCCGTGTAAACCCGGTTCAGGGTAAAGGACTGGATGGCAAGGACATTGGCTTGAATGGTGGCCAGTGGCCAGGTAGAGTAAATCTCGCTGCTGGCAACATTTTTGATGTAGTCTTTATACTTTACATAGTAGTCCTGAGCACCGGAGTCGGAGGGGGGACCATTGTGTACAACAACATATTCCGGAATGACGACACGACTTAAGACAATTTCGCCGGTTTCCTCCACGGTTTTAATTTCACTTTCCGGAATCTTGGGAGGATAATCGCCCCAGAGGGTATGGTCCGGGATGACAAAAAGCTCTGCACTGTCTGTTTTGCCAGTGGCAAGGGGCAGAAGGCTGGCATCTTGGAGAGCTGTCTCTCCCGAGAATATTTCTGCACCGTTGATTTCCACGGATTCAAAGCCGGGGGCAGAAATGGTGATGGTGTATTCAGCGTACGGTTTGTTTGCGGAAGGTTCCATGCTGTAGTCAACAGGAGGTGCTTCCAGTTCAATCCCATTAAGCTGTCCCTCGTCGTTGGTGAGTGCCTCTTCGATGGTATTTTCAGGTTCGTTTTCGGAGGTAACCCGTATTGTGGCATCGGGAATGGGAAATCCGGAGTTGTCGGAGACAACACGGATATTGAGTTTGCCGTATTCCATAAATGGTTCCTCGCTAGACATAGATTAGTACATTTTATGAAGAAAATGTGAAATGTTACCTGATTTTCTTGACAATAGAAATACTCTTTGTTATATATAATTAGAATGTTAATCATTTATATTCTAATTATTAGCATGTGAATAAATTAAGGGAGGTGTCATGAATATGGAAGATAGAGAGCAACAGGAATTGCGGGCTAGAGATATTACTCACCGGATGATTATTACGAACCAGATGCATCGGCGGATGATGGAATGCAATCTGGAGGGGACAGGGATTCACCGTGCTCAGCATCGTTTGTTGATGACTTTGGCGAAGCATTCCTTTGCGTCCCAGGTTGAGCTGGCACGCTTTCTTGAGGTATCGGCGGCGACGATTGCGGTATCTCTAAAAGCGTTGAAAAAGGCCGGATATATTGTTCAGAAAAGCCGGGAAGAAGATAGTCGACGCAATTTTGTAGAACTGACAGAAAAAGGCCGGCATCTTGTGGAAGAAAGTTGTGAATATTTTGATACTGTGGATCAGCAGATGTATCAGGGATTTACAGAGGATGAGAAAAGAAATCTGTGCGAATATCTCGACCGGATTTACAGTAACATGGAACGATTAAAAAATGCAGCAATGGAGGGACAAAATGAAACAGTATAAAAAATATGTGATCCCCTACAAATCAGCCTTTATCCTTGGCCCGATTTTCATGATTGTGGAAGTCATTGGTGAGGTGGTTCTGCCGAAGCTGATGTCCATGATAATTAATTATGGATGTGGACAGGATCCCCAGACGGCAGCGAAAGGACCGGCTTATATTGTAGGAATCGGTGTAGTTATGGTAGTGACAGCGTTACTTATGATGATGGGAGGCGTGTTGGGAGCCTATTTTGCCGTGAAGGCTTCGGTGAATTTTGCCGGTGATCTGAGAAAGGACATTTTCGCTAAAGTCCAGAAATTTTCCTTTGCCAATATCGAAAAATTTTCTACCGGTTCTCTTGTAACACGTCTGACCAATGATATAACGAACATACAGAACGTGCTTTGCATGGGGCTGCGTATGCTTTTGAGGGCACCGGGTATGATGATCGGGGGGCTTATTATGGCTTTTGTTATGAATCCGAAACTTGCCCTTGTGTTCTGTGTTGTGATTCCGGCGCTGGTAGTGGCACTGGTGCTGGTGATGCGGGTAGCTTTTCCACGGTTTGATGTGATGCAGGCAAAAATTGATGGATTGAATTCACGTATTCAGGAATATTTTACGAACCAACGCGTGGTAAAATCTTTTGTCCGTGATGATTTTGAGAAGGAGACCTTTGACCGGGCAAGCAATGAATTGAAAGATAAAACACTTCGTGCCATGAAGGTAGTCATTCTCACGATGCC
>JALENH010000224.1 GCA_022767895.1 Eubacterium sp. | reverse complement strand
TGCCATGAAAAACCGGCCGGGCAAAGAAAGTGCACTGGTCTTCGGCGTGGGCATGGGCGGTTTTGAATGTATCCTCAATGGAACCACCGTGTACATCACCAACCTGATTGCGGCTATTCTAATCAATTCTGTCGGCTCTGCGGAATACTTCAAAAAGCTTGGACTTACCGGCAAGGAACTGGCAGAAAGCCAGAAACTTTTCGCTGATCAGGCAGCAACCCCGGCTTCTGTCTTTTTGGTAGACGCCACCTATTTGATTCTCTCTCTGGTTCTGTATGCCGCTATTACCATGCTTGTTTACCGTGCTATCGAGAATAAGGAAACCTATCTTGTAGCAGTTGCAATTGCTCTGCACATTTTGGGATATGCTCCTATGTATCTGCGAAATATTCCGCTGTTTGAGAATTCCATGGTACTCTTTATTATAGCTACCATTTATACCTTTGCCATTGCTCTTTTTGGCTATCAGACCTATCAGGGACTAAAAAGTGAAAAAAAACGTTGACATCTCGTTCAAAAGGGTGTAGTATGGCATTGTAATCAAAGGCGATTCACAGTTGTGGGTCGCCTTTTACATTTTAGGAAAATCCCTACGTTTTTTGTCACAAATCGCGGGTTGCGATTACCAGCCTGCATGTGCATTGCACCAAAGGCGGCGCGACCTTGCGCCGCGCCTAAATTTGCCCTAATCATTGGCTTTGCCAATGATCGCCTATATATAGTTTAGTTCTCTATTCCCCAGAAAAGGATCGCCTCTTGGTGGTCCTTTTCGCTTTCCGGCAGGACTTTCCCCAAATCCCCTAAAAGATTCGAAAAATATGACGATATACTAAACAATAGAGACTTAAAACAGGTAAACGGATTTACCTGCGCAGATGTAAAGGAGGACAATCATATGGTAAAGGTAAATACTTATCAACAAACATCCGGATATTATGAACAATTGGTCAACAAAAGGGACAAAAAGCAGACGGACAAAATAAAGACCGGTCAAGAGAAGGAGGTCAAAACTCTTTCCACCCGTGCACAGAATCTGCTGAAAAACCTCAAAGAAAAATATGGCAACATGGACTTCATGGTGGCTGATTTCGACAGCAGCGAGGAGGCAAAGGAAATACTTTCCCGAGGAACAAAAGAATACTCTGTTCTCTTCTCCAGTGAAGAACTGGAAAAAATGGCTTCCGATGAAGATTACCTAAACGAAAAACTGAAGGGCATCGACGGTGCGGTGCGAATGTCCGAGGAAATTAATCAGAAATTTGGGTTCACAAGCGAATCCGACATAGAGAATCCTTCCGACACATCAATTGCAAAATTTGGCATTTCGTTCCAGAGTGATGGTACTATGACGCTATTTGCCGAGTTGGAAAAATCAGGAGTTAACCAGCAGGAACGACCGGAAAAGCGAACCACCCTGCAGGCTTCCACCATGGAAGAACTCATGAAAAAAATCCAAGAACTGGACTGGAATACCATAAAGGCAGAGGATGTACCGGATGCCGGAAGTAAGTTTGACTTTAGTGTGTAGATTAAAAAACCCTGCATAGCTTGTGAGTAAGCTTTGCAGGGTTGTTTTAAATTTCTGGTGGCGTGCGGCTGCAAATATTAATGACCCTCCATAATAAATTTGAAAAGTCGATTAACTTGACCTCCCTGCTTTCCTGCAATCTTCTTAATTACCCAAACAAAAATCTTATAAACACCATACCCCAAAATTACCCCAATAAAATTGAAAATGATATCATTAATATCAATTACCCTCAGCGTATAACCAAGTATCCCCCCTACAATGAACTGTGTTGTCTCAATAACCATGCCAAATAGAACTCCTAAAAGAATAATTTTCCCCTTTGATATTCTTGTTAAAAAAGGGATCAAAAATCCAAATGGCCCTGCTAACACAATATTCATCACTGAGGTCCAAATATCTTCAACAGTAAAATGATAAAATGGAATATAATTTATATTACGCCATAGATTCCCATCCATGTCGGGGTTAACAATAATTGGAAACTGCGTATAGTTAAACACCTCGGTAATATAGATAAAAAGCAATGTAAAAAAAACAAGATATGGTAATGTTTTTTTCCTGACCTTTGCTAAATAGACAATAACTATAATATACAATACAAATATAGGTAAAATAATAGATAAATCAAAATCTATAATCATTAATTATACATCCTTTCTTTTATTTGATATCTACAACAAAAACAAGGTTAATGGTTTTTTGATATGTCTGCAATGGATTTTTTTAATCATATCCAACTTGGGATCTTTTCAATAAACTAGCTAATTTTTTCTATTCTACTCATTTCTCCGCCATTTATTTTGAACCACTTTTTATATTCTTTTAAAGATTGTTCTGGAACAAATATCTTAGACCCAATCGGTACACTAGATACGTTCTTTGACGGTTCCACAATCTTAGGTGGTTGCTTGCTTTTGAACACATATGTACAATCCTCACCGTCAAAACTATCTAACCATGCACCTCTCAAACACCTTATACTTTTAGGAAATTCAACAACCTTCAAATCTTTACCTATAAACTTAGAGGCTTCATTTACTTCTTCTATCCCCTCTGGCAAAATAGCCTTTTCACCATTAACGATACCAATTAATAATGCTTTGTCACTTTTTTTATATATATAATCGTCCTTCTTAATAAACCTATTGTCGCCACTTTCTAAGGATATTTTATTCACACTGGAATCATCAAAACATCTCTTACTAAAAAGTTCTATATTGGAGGGCAAAATGATTTCTTTTTTTCCTGATATAGCCATAATCGCCTGTTTTTTTTCTTTGTCTATAATTAAGCCGCCCTGTTCATAATATTTTTTATTATTGGGAGAAACAGGTAGTTTTTCCAATCTAGTGCATTCTGCAAAAGCTCCATCACCGATTTCAGTAACCTTGCTATTAATTGCAAATTCTTGTAGTCCTGAGCAAAGATTAAAAGCCCCATTACCAATACGTACTAATTCTTTTGGGCAATTAATTTTTTTTAACGAATACAAACCTGTGAATGCACCGTCTTCTATATTCTGAACACTGTCAGGTAGTATTACTGTTTCAATGCTTGAAAACTCCTTTGGATATTCAAAATCATCATCATAAAGCGGGGTTCCAAAAACGTTATACATAACATCTGTCTTGTCTTGCGTTGCATCTTTCACATCAAATCCAATCCGAAGCAAAATAGCACCTTCTATATCATTAGGAAATACTAACTCACCTAATTTGTTATTATCTACTAATTTAATCCTAGTAATCCAACAGTATTTCCCATCTGATGATTTTTTATACGAGTAAGTAACTGAATCCAACGTATATTCTTCCGTATCTTTAGTCCACGATAATTTATCGTATTTCACTCCATTTTCTAATTCTAAGTTTTCTTTACACGAACAACAACATATTAATGCAATTAATAAACTTAATATGATCATAGTACTTTTTTTCATATAATCAAAGTTTTTCATTGTTTTTTAGCTCCCTTATTTTTGTTCACATTGCCATCCTCAATTTCAATCATGCGCCCACATCGGTTTGCCACATCCATATCATGGGTTACGATGATTACCGTGCGCCCTTCCTTATGCAGCTGCTCGAATACATTCATAATGGCATCAGAAGTCTGAGTATCCAAAGCCCCAGTGGGTTCGTCTGCCAAAATGAAATCCGGCCTGTTCACAATGGCACGGGCAATTGCCACACGCTGTTTCTGTCCACCGGAAAGCTGACTCACCAGTTTATCTTTCATCGGGAGCATCTCCATTCTATCCAGCACCTCCTCAATCATCTGCTTTTGTTTTTTCTTCTTAACTTTGGCAAATATAAGCGGAATGCTGACATTTTCTGCCACCGTATATTCGTCAATCAAAGCAAAATCCTGCATAACTATACCCACCATTTTGTTTCGGAATTTTGCCAGCTTTTTCTCCGACAGTCCTCCGATGTCTTGTCCATTGACCTGATAACTACCAGATTCCAAGCTGTCGATACCGGCCAAAATATGAAGCAAGGTAGACTTTCCGGCACCGGACTTACCAATGATGGCTGCCATCTCCCCATCCTGTATATCCAGCGAGATTCCATGAAGAGCCTCAAAGGCGTTGGATTTACCCTTATTATAAATTTTTACAACATTTTTTAATGAAACCATATAATTTCCCTTCCATAAACTATAAATGTCAAATTCACTGTTTCTGATATTTGTATGTGATTCCTCTCTTCTTTGCATATACTTCCCCATAGGAACCCTTCACCACCCACAGAGTTACCGTTTCTCTGCAGGAATCAAACGCATGCTTCGGAATAGAAGAAAAACTGGCCGGGATATACACTGCCTCCAAATGATTCACATTCTCAAGATTACTTAAAAGCTTCTGAATCCCCTCCTCAAACCGGATTGACTTTAAGTACGTTACCGGATGCTTTTCGTCATTTTCAAACCAGGTCAAATCTACTGATTTCACCCGAAGATTTTCATACTCAGAAGGAATCACCAGATGTGGGTTACCTGCGTTCCTCTCCATATTGTAATAGACCAAAACAGATTCTCCCTCTTCTGTAACGGAGGCTGACATATGTTCAGAAGTGCTTAAGGCAGAGAGATGGTTTTTTGCGTTATCCTGCTCGGATACCGAATAGCTTGTGGGGGATTGGCTTTTTCTGGTGAAAACAATCGCCATTGTCACAAGCAAAACAAGAATCAGTAAGACACAAAGAACAATAAAACTTTTTACTTTTTTCATCCACTCACATCCTTTCCTGCCGCAAAACATCTACGGGTTGCTTTTTCCTCACCATCACAGCCGGAATGACAAGGGAAATCAAAAACAAAAACAGGGCACACAGAGCCACTACCAATATCGTTTCCATATGTATAGCCACATGGAAAAAGTCTTCCAGATTTAACAGGTAAACAAAATTCAAAAATAAAAGAGAAAAAACAAGTGCCAGCAGCAACGTGAATCCACTTTGTATCACGGCAAAAGTCCCTGACTTCTTCCAGTCGAGGCCAAGAAGATAAAACACCGCATTCTGCCGGTAACTTTCTCTCATGTTCAGCGTACACACAGTGATAAGACTAATCAGTGTCACCAAAAGGATACAAAGCATAACGGGCAAAACCATCATGACATTTCTACCCAATTCCTTTTTCGTAGACGCCATAAAATCTTCCAGCGATACAAAGGAAATATCTCCCTGGGATATGGATAATTTCTCCCCATTGGCCAAAATCTGTCTCTTATTTTCCGAAACAAGAGAATTTGAAGTTCCCTCCCGGTAGGAAATCAGATATGTAGAATTGTAATCCACTGGTACCTCCCATGATTCGATTTGTTCCCGGCTGAACATCAACAAGGTATTCTGTTCCTGTTCAAACCGGTAGGTAGCGTATAAATCACGGTAATCCTGATGAAAATCATCACTCTGCCCCAGTTCCCGTCCAAACACCGTGGCTCCCTCCTGCAAAATTCCTATCACCTTCGCCTGTAAGGTCCGTTCCTTCTGATTGGCATCCGTATACTCCAGAGAAATCACATCCCCTGTTTTCCATCCATGTGCATTTTGAGATATTACAACCTGTAAAACATCTGCATTTTCCTCAAACCAGTTCCCCTCACTTAAGTTTGGTCGAAAGGTCCGAAGCAATGTTTCATCATAAATGGCTGCCGGGTAATAAACCGTGTTTTCCTTCTGATAAAAACCTGTAACTCCATAGGTCAATACATGGTCAATATTTTTTACTCCTTCCAACAGTCGGCCGGGCTGTTCCGAATGAGCGCTGGTATTACGGTACAGAATCCCCTGCCGGTTTTCAAAACTTTGGATTGGCTGATACAACCGGAATTCATCATATAAAGTTGCCGACATCACAATCAGAACAAAAAATAAAAGAGCCATTTGCACAGCAATAAACAAATTCCGTTTCCCGTGCTTCACATAATCACTCAGTGCCAACATCCACATCCTTTACTCCCCCCTTCTGAAATCAGACAAACTAAGCCTTGTCATTTTGTGTGCAATCACCCAGCCAAACAAAAGGGTAATTATTACAAAGATACCGGTAAGCATAACATATTCTCTGACACCATAAATTCTGTATAAATACTCATACCACGTTGACAAAACGGGATATAGGAAAAAGAGGAACACCAGCAAAGCCAGAGCAACAGACACCGCCATATTAAAAAGGATCTCTACAAAAAACATCCTTCTTGCTTTCTTTTCGGTGCACCCATGAAGACAGAAAATGACTAAATTCTCTTTTCTCTGCCTGAAAATATAACAGTATACAAGGAACAAATTTCCTCCCGACAAAATGGCCAGAAGCACACTGATTAACAACAGCGAATGCTGTTTTTTCACATCCTCATGATTTGCCACGGCAAAGTCTTCAACAGCTGCACCAAAGCCGGAAAGTTCATCGGCGAATCTTTCGTAATCTGCTCTTGTGGGAAGATTCTTCAATGACACGGACAGGTAATTCACATGCGAAGATGCCGGAAAGGCAGTAAAGGGCATCTCATATTCTTTGCTGACATTGGCCCTGTTGATACCGATGACCGTATATGTTTCTCCGGCAAGTCTGATTTGTCCGCCAATTTCCCCTTTTTGCTCTCCGTTGATAACTACCACTTTTTTCCCGCTGGCATATTCATCCGCGGATGGAAATCGCCCTTCCATGTCTCCCAGCACATTTTTTTCCACGCTTTGGCTATACCGGTACTGACAATCTGCATATTCAAAGCGATCCTGAAACTCATTCCCCTTTGCATCCTGGGCGGTGAGATAAAGGAAGTCAATATCCAGTCCCCATTCCTCCGTCATTTTTTGTGCCAGCTCTTTTACCGGCAAATTGGTTTCATCGGAAAAGGAGGCAGCCAGACGATAATTGTCATGTTCACCCTCTAACAGCATATACAAGTTGTTCTGAAATACACCGTACACAAAATAGATGCAAAGCACAGACACAAGCTGTGCCAGCATCATTAGCAGAAACAGAAAACGGTGATTTCTTACAAAATCTAACCAGTTTTTTATGACAAGAATCATTGGCTCACTCCTTTATAATACTAACCCATCTTGCTACTTTGATTGCTTTATCGTATAAGACACAACATCTACATGATATTGGTCCCAACCACTTCCACTAGGCTGATAAGAACAATTCCAAGATTCTACAATATGTCTATATTCTCGATTCGTTTCTTTCCATGAACGAGCAATGCTCGCTTTGATACTACCTCCACCTGAAACTACTTGAGCTTTGTTACTGGAATTTATTGTTGCATTACTATCTGCATATCTTTTCGTCACCCCGGCAGAAATATACTTCCC
>JALENH010000328.1 GCA_022767895.1 Eubacterium sp. | reverse complement strand
TTTTGTACTGCCTGTTCCAGATATGCGGAATCCACCTCCTCCGTTAGATGCAGCAGTATTCTGACTGTGTAATTAATTTTGCCAATATCATATGGCAGGATTTCACTCGTATATTGTTTCACAATATCACTCCTTTCGTATGTCTTGAAGTCTTCTCTCTTCCTTCTTCTACTGACTTATTGGACGTATAAAAATCACTCTTTTAGTCCATATTCTATAATCAATCTTTTTACGGCAATTTCAGGTGATTCATTTTTTACATCAAAAGAGTGAATTCTTGGAAAGAGCAATGCTTTTTAAGTAGCTGCATAAGTTGAGTAAATTCTGCAGCGACAGGTTCGATTTCAACTCGAAATCCACCTTCAATTGTATGGGTGTTAGTATAATAGACGACCATATTTTCTCTAAGTGATATACGCATATACGCATCGTATTTAGCTCCAATAGGGAGAGGCAACAAATCATTTTCTGGAGTTCGGTTTTGGAACATTCGGTCAAAAGTAGCCGAAATTAGTTTCATATCATCTTGTGAAATCGTCACCTTTTTTTCATCAAAATACCCATCCGGAAAAACCATATTACCATATTTGGGTGAAATGACATTTCGATATTTAACGACTCGGTCTATTGGTGAGAATTCGAAATGCATTCCCTCGGTTTCCATTATTATGTTTTCCACATTTGAAAATCTGATTATTTTGTGTTCCTTCTTTTTTCTCATATTGAATAACACAAAAAGCCCCCTTTCAATTCTGTTTATATGTATCAATTTCTCATTATGGAGCCGTATTAAACATCACCGGTTCACTCTTTCCCTCCTTATAAAGTGTCAGGCTGTGATCCTCATTGAATTCAAAGTTATTAACATCTCGAAATGTTTTAAATCTCTTGCTACTACAGGAAACCTCCCCATAGGAGCCATCAATGCTTGTATTATCAATGTCCACTCCCGATGCAACCCGTTCTTTATCCGTCATACCAAAATATTTAAGTCCTATCTCATTTTCCCCGCTATCCCAGGTCGGATCACAGTGATAATATTTACCATCGATACGTACTAATAGCCACATATGTCCGTCATCTTCTGTCCCAGTCATTGTACCGGTAATTCGCAGGCACTCAATGCCAAGCTGCTGCAACGCAAATTCGCACAAGTATGTATAAGTATGGCACACCCCTTTATTCGTCTTTAATGCCTGATATATCTCGATATCCGGATAGAGGAACTTATCTTCCGACATATTGAGGCCATCGAGCCATTCATAATCGTAGCTGATACGATTTGCAAAATATTTATAAATGGCCAACACTTTCTCCAACTCATTCATATCGGAGGTGACATTCTCGTTAATCAAGGTCAGATACTCATTGTCCAAAAAAGCAATCTTCTTTGCATGTTTCTCAGCGGAGTAAGCATAGGTAAATTTTATTTTTGTATGATCCTTAGAAAACTCATCCTTCTTCACCAAGAAATAGTAAGGAGTCATTTTCAGTGCACCCATAGCGCTTAGGTTTGCGTCATAGTCCTTTGAAAGAGTTACTTCCTTTTTTCGGGCAAGCACCCCATCTACCAGCTTACGAAACAGGGCTATATCAGTCTTTGTCATATATGATTTCATGTCAGCTTTTAT
>JALENH010000326.1 GCA_022767895.1 Eubacterium sp. | reverse complement strand
TCTTCACTTAACTTCAATTTCCCGCTCATATAGTCACTATATGCCTGATATGCACCGCCTTTCGTCGGCGGATAACCATGAGCAGATAACCAGGCTTTTGCCTGCTTCTTCTCTGCTTCCGTATACGCTTTGACAGAAGATACCGGGCAGAAAGAAACAACTGTCATGCAGCCTGCCACTAAAACAAGGATAACCCGTAGAATTACATATGTATATCTCATTTGCCTTTTCATAAACATTCTCCTCTTTTACCAATTTCTCTTCTCTTCGTAATCTTGTATAAACTCGCATACAGCAGATATCCAATAATCGTTCCCAACGTATTCATAACCACATCATCCAGCTGACAAAATCCATATCCCGTGTAAAACTGAATCGATTCGATTGCCACACTGCACACAAAGCCAAGCACCATTATTACCCAGTTCCATCCCTTTGGAAAAAAGAATGGCAACAACAGTCCAAAAGGAATAAACAAAAGTACATTTTCAATCACCCAGGCATGAGCCTGCATCGTCACGCCCCATGTCCCAAACAAACGCATCTCTGTGCCAGTTCTGGAGTTTAACTCCCGAGAAAAAAATACTGTATTCAGAAGTACCACAAAGTATATGACAAATAATGTGCTGCCAAAAAAATATCTACTCAGTCCTTTTTTCGACAACTGTTTTCCTGCACGATGTACACAAAGGCAAACAAGACCGAAAAGCACAGCATATCCCATGCCAATCAGGAACGCCATGGGCAAATAGGAAAACACCTCAATAATATCCGTCGTCACGCAATCCAATAATGATTCATTCATGAAATAACAATCTCCCTAAACCAGAAAAAAGCGACAATCCAAATGGGAATGTGCTCACCTATTCAAGAATTCTATCACTTTCCGTCCGTTTTTGCAACAAGACAAGGTCATATGGTTTGTGTCACAACTTTTTCCGTATCAAATAACACTCTTTTCTAAAGGAATCAAATTGTCTTTCAGAGCTTTCGTCACAACTTTTTTCATATTTTCACTGCCGTATTCCTCTAGCAGTTCAACAATCCGTTCTACTCTTACTTCCTCTTCTTCTAATGCCTCTGCTATCTCCGGCACAGACTGGTTTCTGTTCCA
>JALENH010000203.1 GCA_022767895.1 Eubacterium sp. | reverse complement strand
TTTACGGTTCAATTTGGCTTGTTGCGTTGTATAGACCGTTAGGCTTTGCTGAGACTGGGGGATTGTTACCGCCGAGATTTTTCATTTCCTTGAATAGTCCGTAATTGATTAGACAGCGTGCTGATTTTACGGTTCTACGAGGAGAAAGGTTACCTGCGCCCGTAAAATTGCAACGAGGGGATGAACGCAGAGACAAACTGCCTGAAAAAAAGCTTGAGTTTCCGCAAACTGTAATTGCAGGACGTTGTGTATGAAAATGCGAAAACTGTCTCATTTCTCACCTTCCTCACCGCCGAAAAGTTGGAAAATTCGTTTACAGGTGCCAATCCTATGGGTATAATAGGAATAAGAGCTTACAATCGGTTGAACAACGAGAGGAAAAGAAAGAGTAGGTGACAGTGATGGGAACATACTTTAATCCGGATAATGAAAGTTTTACAAAAGCAGTAAGAAGTAAAATATATATGGATAAAACAGGACTTTTGAACGAATTGAATGATTTGCTCTGTACGGAAGGAAACTGTGTTGCCCTCAGTCATGCCCGTCGCTTTGGAAAGTCCCAGGCTGCCGGAATGATTGATGCTTACTATAGTCTCGGTAGTGATTCCAGAGAACTGTTTGCTCCCTTTGAGATTGCAAAGTCACCGGATTTTGAGGAGCACTTGAATCAGTACAATGTGATACATTTGGATATTTCTTCCATAGCAGATTTTCATAAAGACGATCTGGTGGCAGAGATAAAGTCTCGTCTATATGAGGATTTCCAATATGCCGGGTACGGAAAGATTGACGCTGCCAGGGATATCAATGTAGTGATTTATGACATTTATCGTCGAAGCCAAATTCCTTTTGTTATCATTGTCGACGAGTGGGACTGTGTGATAAGAAATCATGCGGATCGTCCGGATTTGGTGCATGAGTATCTCCAGTTTTTGCATGCCCTGTTTAAAAGTGAAGAGTCCAGAAGATTTCTTGCATTGGCATATATTACAGGAATTTTACCGATCAAAAAGATAAAAGATGAGTCAGCAATGAACAATTTTTTGGAGTACTCCATGATAGATTCCAAACGGTTTACCAAGTATTTCGGTTTCACTGAGGAGGAGGTAAAGGAACTTTGTACTCAGTATGATATGGATTTTGAATCAGTGAAAGAATGGTATAACGGTTATTTGATTAATGGCATGCATATGTACAATCCCAATTCTGTATATCAGGCTATGACAGAAGAAAAATTGGATTCTTATTGGAAAAACACATCAGCGTTTGATACCATTAACCAATTTGTTACTATGAATTTTAAAGGGTTAAAAGATGACATTATGAATATGCTGGCAGGAGATAAAGTTTTTGTGAATGTCAATACATTTCGTAATGATTTTGAACGTATAAGTACTAAAGATGAGGCGTTGACAGCACTGATACATCTTGGATATTTGGCATATGATGGGGACAGTCAAGAAACGTATATTCCTAACTTCGAAGTGGCGCTTGCTTATCAGTCAGCACTGGAAACGGGAGAATGGAAAGAGATAGCGGAGAGCATTTCCACATGTCAGGAACTTTTGACCATGACAATACGAGGTAACGAACAGCGAGTAGCAGAGCTGATAGAGCAGGCTCATGAGACATACACCTCCATATTGAAATACAACGATGAGAATTCCTTAAGTTGTGTTCTCACTATGGCGTACTTTACCGCACCGGCATACTACAATATTATTCGGGAATGCCCGGCTGGCAAAGGTTTTGCAGACTTCATTTTCCTGCCAAGAAAAAATGCCGGAACCAGACCGGCTATGGTAGTGGAGTTAAAATGCGATGAATCTACTGATACGGCAATTCGGCAGATAAAAGAAAAAGGATATACCGGAGTATTGAAGGATTATAAAGAAGAGGTTCTGCTAGTGGGGATTAGTTATAGTAAAGAGACAAAGAAGCATAGTTGTAAGATAGAGAGGATGGATTTTGGTAGGCAAGAGTACGTAGATTAAAAGAAAAAAATAAATCAACTTGCAATAAAACACGTTTCTTGTGCATTATCCTATTGAGTAACATAATTGTAGAAATACAAAAACAGAAAGGAGATTATGCTATGAGACGAAAATTTAAAAGGTTGGCGGTTTGTTTGACGGCGTGTTCATTGCTAGTGGGAGGGATGGTAATCCCGGCTAACGTAGAAGCCGATGAAGCATCCGTGGAACAGGAAAACGAAAATCCGGCTGATGCTGAAGACCAGGACACTGAGGACACTGACGCTACTGAGGAGACTGAGGAAGGTACAGAAGATATTCAGGAACCGGAGGAAACCAAAGAGCCGTTTTGGCACCACAGACCGGGAAGACCAGGAAGACCGGAATGCAGTGCAAGACCGGAGAAGCCGGAAAGACCGGAGTGCAGCGAGAGACCGGAGAAGCCGGAAAGACCAGAGTGCAGCGCAAGACCGGAAAGACCGGAATGCAGCGCAACACCGGAGGAAGACCAGGACGAGAATGGGTCAGAAGGTGAAGGGACAGAAGGCGATATCACAGAAAACCAGTCAACAGAAGGTAAAAAGAAACCTTTAAAAAAGAAAAAACACAGAACCAAAAATAAAATCAAGAAGGTTACTGTAGGAAAGAAAAAAGTAGTTACTTTGTCCATGAGTAATTCTACATATTACAAGAATACCACCGTTTCCGTGACGGATAGTGATGGTGACAAAGTAAAGGCAACGATTTTGAAAAAGACCAAAGGAAAAATTAAATTAAAGGTTAAGAGCCTTGAAAAGAATGAGGATTACTCAGTAACGGTGAAGGGCGTTAAGGCGAAAGGTGAAAATACCTATTCTTCTGTCAGCAAAACATTTACAGCAAAATAAAATTAGAAGAGAGCTATCTTTTGGGGGAAAGTCAATTATAGTCAGGGAGAGTCACTAATGCACGGTGGACAATCAAAGAATAACGTCTATATTGATGAAGAATTATTTGAAAAAATTCAAGGGGGAGATAAGAATGCGTTTAGGGAGCTATACGAGACATCGTATCGGCCATTATATGCATTCTTACTTTCCCTTACCCAAAATTCAGAGGATGCTCAGGATTTGCTGCAAGATACGTACATACAAATCTATCAAAAATCGCATTTATATCAAAAAAAGGGAAATCCCATGGCATGGATAATGAAAATAGGGAAAAATCTTTTTCTTATGAAGTATAGAAAAGAAAAAGAAAGACAGTTTGTGCGTTATGAGGACATGGAAAGCGAATTGGGATTTGCACAAATTGGGGATATCGAGAATAAACTTTTGCTTCAAAAAATGTTTTCCGACTTGTGCCGGGAAGAGAGAGAGATAATTGTAATGCATGATGTAAGCGGGATGAAATTTAGAGAAATTGCGTCGATTATGAACAAGCCGGTGGGGACCGTGCTTGCTAGATATAACAGGAGTATTCGGAAATTGAAAAAACAGTATTTGAATGTATGAGACTATGATATTTTTCAAAAAGAAAGGTGACAGGATGAAAAAGGAAGAACTTACAAATAGGATGCAAGAGGGATTTTTTGAACTTGCCCCGGATATATTTGATAAGATTTTGGAGGCAGTTGAACAACCCGAAGAAAAAGAAGTCTTACATATTTCAAAAGGGCAAAGAAAATTATCCGATCACTCATTGGTATTTAAAATGGTAAGGAGAGTAGCTGCTTTCATAATTTTGATTGGGCTGGGGGTCGGCATATTTGGACTGAAAAATAATGAAAGCGTTTATGTATTGGCAATGGACGTTAATCCTAGTATTCAAATGGAACTCAAGGAAGATTTTTGTGTACAGAGGATAGTCGGTTTGAATGCAGATGGGGAAGAGTTAGTGAAAAAACTGGAATTGGAAAAGAATAGTTCCCTTGAACAGACAGTGGAAAGGGTTACAGATAAATTGGTATCAGAAGGTTACCTCAAGGAAAATGGGGGTATTTTGGTTACTATCCAGAGAAAAGGAGAGGGACATGAGTATAAGAAGTTAGAAAATGCCTTGAACAGGGAGTTGGAAAAGGGCGTATCAAAGTGCAAGATTCGTGGTGTCAAAGTAGCATTTCAAGCGACGGAGACGAAGCCGGAGAAGACGGGGAAAGAGATATTAAAAGAACATATGATAGAAAAATATGAATTGGACCAAAAAAAGATAGATGATATGAATATCCGTGACATGATTGACTATGTTGAGAATGAGACAGAAGAACATGAAATCTTGGAACGTGTAGGAAAATCAGAACAAATAGAGTCAGCACAAAAAGACTCTCGTTCGGATAAAACAACGGGCAAAGAACGTCAGGAGATAAAGAAAAAGAATTCGGATAATAAAGAAAAAAAGGATAACAAGAGTGCAACAACTGAGAAAAGTAAAAATAAACAGGAAAATAGTACAGGGAATCAGGAAGAAAAGAAGGAACAGAAGGAACAGAAAAAGGTGCTTGAGGAGGAAGATAAGAGCAATCAGGATAAGTCATTACAAGTAGATGAAAATCAGAATCAAGAGAAAGGAAAGGAATCGGCTGACGCGAATACCCAAGAGAAGAAGCCGGAGCCGGATAACAGCAGAGAGCAGGAAAAATGGCCTGCGATAGGTGACAGTAATAATCAGGAGAAGTGGCCGAAATCGAATCAATGGATGAATGAAGTGAAGTGGCCACAACCAGACAGATGGATGAGTGGCCTAAATTGGCCGGTGCCGGATGACAGGAGCAATCAGAAAAAGCAGACAGAGCCGAATGACAAAATGAACCAGGAAAAGTCGAAAGGGGCATCGGACAGAATCAGTCCTAGATGATGGCTGAGATAACTACCAATATTAACACAAACTTTTTAATTCAGAATCTATTTTTTTTATTACATTTATGATAGAATACAATTATAAAAAAGGAAAAAAGGAAGGTGTTCTTATGAACAGAAAAGCAGGAAAGACAATTTCCCTTCTTCTTTGCATGGCGCTTGTCCTTTCTCCAATGACAGTGGAGAAACAGGTGATGGCAAAGAAGAAAATCAGCTTGAACCGGAAAAAAGCGACGGTTACTGTTGGGAAGCAGATTAAGCTGAAAGTAAAAGGGACAAAGAAAAAAGTTACATGGAAGTCCCAGAAGAAGAAAATCGCTACGGTATCGAAAAAAGGGGTTGTAAAGGGGCGCAAAGTTGGTAAAACCAATATTACAGCCAAAGTTGCCGGCAAAAAGCTGGTGTGCAAGGTTACCGTCAAACCGAAGAAGAAGGTAAATGGTAGCAGTGGAACATCGACGCCGACACCGAAAATAACTTCGACGGCAGGAACCAAAGAGACACCGGGACAGTCGCAGAGTGATAAACCTGCAGATAAGCCGACGGCGACGCCAACAGGAAATCCGACAGGAACCTCTTCGGCTTCACCTACGACGCCGACAGAAGTGCCGACTCCGTCACCTACACCGGTTGACACGTCCAAGCCGGAACCGGTCTTTTCAAAGAATAGCGGCAGTTATGCGGATGCGTTTGATTTGGAACTTTATGCACCGGAGGGAAGTACCATTTATTATACGACAGACGGCAGTGTACCCCTGTATGAAGATGATGTTACAAATCCGGGAGGAATAGAAGGAAAAGCCTTTGAACTGGCAGAAGCGCAGGAAGAATTTGTAGCATCCGGTGTGACGACGGAATACACATCGGGAGGAGTCAATATTTCCTTTGAAAAGCAATATAACTCCATCTGTTTCAAAGCTCCGGAGACGAACTGGACGGAATACAATTCCATTGCAATTGAATATACAGTTAATCAAGTGGGGAACGGAAGCGATTCCCTCGGTCTGCAAGTAGCCCCAATTTATGCTGGGGCGGAGAGTTCGTGGAATGGCGGCAATGGACAAAGCGATACTACCCGCGTCAAAGAGGAACGTCAAAGCCTTGCTAAAGGACATGGTGTGGCAGAGATAAGTCTTACCGATAATCATGATTATTCTTCGGTAGGGCGGCTTATGTTAGGTGTATACAACAGTGGTACGTATAGTAAGCCGGACAAAATTACGATTCATGCTATTCACCTTTTGAAAGCAGGAGAAAGCTACGAGGCAGAAAATGATGTTCCGGCAAAGTTGCCGACGAATACATACACGAAGGCGATTCGTGTCAAAAATCGGGACAATGATGCCAACTTACTTTGTTCTGCGGCAAATATTCCTTATATGTATGATCCAACAGATGTTTATAACGGACCGTACTATCCAAAGACAGAAGAAGGCGCTGTGCCGAAAGCGACGATTATTCGCGCTCTGGCAGTGGATGCCGAGGGGAACAAAAGTAAAGTTGTGACGAAGGTCTATTTTGTGGACAAAGATTTGCAAAGTGTGTATAAAAATGCTTCTGTGATTTCCGTTATTACCGATCCGGACAATCTGCTGAGCAAGTCCACCGGTATATACCGTTATGGCAATTGGGACAATAGTGGTGATGAATGGGAACGGCCGGCGGAAGTGACGTATTTTGATGAGGACGGTACGATTCCTTTCGAGACTACTATGGGACTTCGTGTCCATGGTAATTATACCAGACGGTGGGGACAGAAGAGTCTTCGCCTGTATTTCCGGGAAGAACTGGGCATGAAAAACCTGAAAGGATACCAGCTGATTCCGGGTGCAGTTAATGCGGATGGGGCGCCAACGACGAAATACAAGAGATTCATCTTGCGCAATGGCGGCAATGAGTACGCTTATAGTAAAATGCAGGATGTTTTCATTCAGAGTATGGTAAGTGACCGCGCGTTTACTATACAGAGTGCCCGTCCCTGTGTTCTTTTCCTGAATGGGGAATACTGGGGGCTTTACAATCTGACAGAGCGTTATTCCGATAACTATCTGGAGGAAGAATTTGGTGTGGACAAAGATAACGTTGTTGTTATTAAAAATAAGGAACTCGATGAGGGACGGGAAGAAGATTTGGCTCTTTATGATGAGTTAATGAGCATGGCAGATTTGGATATGTCGCAGCAGGCCAATTATGAGAAATTTAAGGAAATGGTCGATATCCAAAGCTATTTGGATTATTATGCGACGGAAATCTATATCGGAAACAATGACTGGCCAGACAACAATACCCAGTTGTGGCGCACAAGAGAAGATGATGACTCCGAATATGGAGATACGAAATGGCGTTATATGCTGTATGATACGGAGTTCTCCATGGATTTGTGGGGTTCTGACAGTGGTGGTACAAAGAACCGGATTGCCGAAGCGAAGAGCAAGGATGCACTTTTCAAAGCGCTTTGTGAAAATGAGGAATTCTGTCAAAGCTTTGCTGATACGCTGATGGATATTTGCCGCAATAACTTTAATGTGACAAAGGCAAATCAGAAGCTGGACGCTATGGCAGAGATTTACCGTCCTTTGATGGTTCAGTATAAGGCTAGGTTTGGCAATGGAGATGTGGATAGTCGTGTGAATGGCATGAAATCTTATATTGCCGGACGGGAGAGTCAGTTGAAAGGGTTTATTCAGTCCAGCCTGGGAATCCAGGTAAAATAAGAGGATAGGAGAAAATTTTACGATGGAAAAGAAACAGGAGATGGAAATTAATGATATTTTTGACCGGATTGTAAGTCTGAAACCGTTTCGGTTCATGTGGCCCTTTTATAAAAAGAACAAAGACAAGTTGTTATATTTGTTTTTCGGAGGCTGTACAACATTAGTTAATCTGGTGCTTACCTATTTTTTCTGGTATGCACTGGGTTGGGAAAAAATGTATGTGGGCAAGTTCGCCATGGGTACCTTTGCCGGTAACCTGATAGGAATAGTGGCAGCCATCCTATTCGCATATGTGACAAATAAAAAATATGTGTTCGAGTCAAAGACCAATGGATTTAGAGAGCTGTTTGCCGAGTTCTTTCGTTTTGCGGGTGGAAGGGTATCTACGCTGATTATTGAACTTGGCGGTGTACAACTGGCGGCCATTCTGTTTCCTGATTCAGGAACCCTGCTTTTTATTGCTAAACTTGTGACGCAGGTTCTTGTTGTAATCATTAACTATTTTATCAGTAAATTTTTCGTCTTTAAGGGAACTCGCTAGTTGAGCACCCAACGGTATGGGCAACCAGAAGGGGCTGTCGCAGGGACTAACCAAGGCAACTACCATTAAAATACCAAAGAAGAAATTGAAGGCTTATAAGAAGTTATTTAAGAAAAAAGGGTTATCTTCCAAAGTTAAGGTAAAAGGATATTAAAAAACACCAACAAAGCAAAACCCACGAGTGAAGCTCGTGGGTTTTGTGTAGTTTGCGCGCCGCGGCAGATATGTGGAGAGAAAGAAACGTGTAGGCATCTAGCTTGATTGATTTTGAAAAATATCCGCAAAACAATAAAAAATGCGGATGTTTTTTGAAATAAAATATTGACGATGTTTTCTGACCATAGTATAATTTAGAAAAAACTCCGCAAAACAATAAAAAATGCGGATGAATTTCTAAATAAGGAGGCAGAAGCGATGAAAACACGTGCGGAATGTCTTGAAGAATATGGGTCAGATTATTTTATTGAGAAAAAAATAGAAGAAGGCGAGCTGTTCAAAGTTGGAAAAGGAATATATTCGGAGAAGAAATATGTTCCGGAAATTGCAATGTTCGTATACAAATATCCGAATGCGGTTGTAACGATGAAAAGTGCTTTTTATTTTCACGGCTTAACTGATGTGATACCGGATGAATGTGATTTGGCAACAACTCGTGATGCTACGAAAATCAAAGATGAAAGAGTGAAGCAGTATTTTATTCCAGATGACTTTTTCGAGGAAGGAATTGAAACTGCGGATTATAAAGGGTATGATATACGGATTTATAATAAAGAACGTATGTTGATTGAACTTGTGCGATATAAAAGCAAGTTGCCTTTTGATTATTATAAGGAAATTATCCTAAATTATCGTAAATTACTTCCAAGATTGGATATACAAAAAATTCAGGATTATGCGTTGATGGCACCCAAGAGTAATAAAGTGCTTGAAATTTTACAGATGGAGGTACTCTAAAGATGAACTTGGAGAAGATGGCAGAGAAATATAGGGATGTTGGTTATTCAGAACGAAATGCGGATGCACGTGTGTGTCAGGATATTGTGCTTAAGGCAATTGCGCGAAGTAATTTTGGAAGAAATGTGACCATAAAAGGTGGCGTCGTGATGCGGAGCATTACGGGGAATGTGAGACGCGCTACGGAAGACCTGGATCTGGATTTCATCAAGTATTCATTGGAAGATGAATCCATCAGATATTTTATTTCAAAATTAAATTGCCTTGAAGGAATTAGAATTGAGATTAAAGGCAACAAAATTGAACAGCTTTCTCAACAGGAGTATAGCGGAAAACGTGTATATATCATCATCAAAGATGATGAAGGTAATGTTATCGAGAGTAAAATAGATTTAGGTGTACATGCAAATATGAACATAGAGCAAGATACATATTGCTTTGATGTTTGTATGGATGATGAGGGAGCAAGTCTGTTGAGTAATTCCTGTGAGCAGATTTTTGCAGAGAAACTAAGATCATTGTTACGTTTTGGTCCTCTTTCTACAAGGTACAAAGATATATTTGATTTCTGTTATTTGAAAGATCATGTGGATATGTCACGACTTGCAAACTGCATAAAGGCATATATTATTGATGAACCATCAATGAGAGAAAAGGACATGAGCGGTGTACATAAGAGAGTAGCACTTACATTTTCGAATCGTCAGTTCAGAAGAAATGTGGAGCATTCTGGAGACAGAAACTGGCTACAGATAGATGTGGGAGTTGCATTTAAGATGATTCAAGATTTTTTAGAGACAATTAATCTGTAAAAAACAATTAGATAATATGGGTGCATATGGCATTTCAGGGTTTTTTTGCGCCGTCGTAATGCGCACTTGACATACCTTCCCTGCGGGAAGTAAAATAGAAATACATTTCCGACAAGCAAATGACATAGAGAGGTCTTAATATTTTATTAAAATATCCCGATATACATAGTGGTGAATATTACATACAGAGCACCCTGGTGCAAGATTTGAGAAAGGTATGGTTACATATATGATGGTTCGAGTAAAAAAGAGAGTGGGAATACTGGCTGGTATTATCCTGTTGACAGCAGCATTTCTTGCAGCCTTTTGGTATGGCAAAGATTACAGTCATGCCGCCGATGAGATTTTTATTACGTATAATGGACAGCAGTTGAATCCGGAGGACACGCTTCAGATGACTTCCGGCAGTCTGCCGTTGCTGTTAAAGACGACCGGTACAGCTTATGACGAAGACCGTTATGTCGTTGAGTGGTCTTTTTCCGATTCGACAGCCAGTATGTTTGCGACGATTGAGCAAAGTCCGACCAATAAAATGTTGGCTACAGTCCGGGCTGTTTCGCCCGGTCTGGTTACCGTGGTTGCGACAGTGAAAGATAGTATGGAGGGCAATGCGGTGTTGGGAAGTACCACATGCAACATCAATATTATGTTTGCCATTGATACCTCACTGGATGCCAACTTATACCGTTTTGTAAACGATTCCGATACAGAGCGGTCCCTTATTATGTATGCGGATGACAGTCCGGTGCAGTTGAATTTGAACTTTGGTGATGCTACGGATGCCCAGTGGATTAGTTCCAATGATGAGGTGGTCACAGTTGGCAAGAACACAGGTATTTTGACGCCGGTGGGTGCCGGGCGAACGCAGGTTACAGCTACCTATACACCGGAGGGAGAGAGTGTTACCTATACGGCAATTTTGAATGTCTATATTAAGCCCAAAGTATCTCTTGTCAACGGCAGTGGATACACAAATTCCCTTGTAAATCAGAAGATTCCTTCCGGGACCAGTATTTATACCGATACCGTATTTACTAATAACATTCAGGCGATTCGTAATAAAATCGTATGGGTTGTGAAGAAAGATGATGGCAGAGGTAACCCGGAGGTTCTGGCAGACTCTTTGGGCAAGGAATCTGATATTATTCATGTTACTCCGGCAGGTATGTATGAGAATGAGCTGAAGATAGAGGGTACAGCCGGCAAGTATGTTATTGAGTTTTATACCAATGGAACTTATACCAGTGAAAGCAATCACACCAGTGCCTATGATCCCACGGTTATGACCTTTACCCTTACGGCCGAAATCGGTGACAAGGAAGAAACGCTGGGGGCAGGAGATTCCTACAATTTGGCAGAGGCCTTTGGCATGACCCAGGAGGATTTTCTGAAATACTTTGTCTCGAACAACTGGACAAAGGACGGCGGTTCCATTTACAATTATGCCACCTATGACAATACCACAAGTATTCTGACGATTAAGAACAATGTCTCAGAAGGTACACTGATTGATACCGTTAATGTGAAACCTACTTACAAAAAGCAGGTTGCTGAGTTGCTGGGGTTAAATGCCGAGGATGAAGATGTGCTGGCATCCATGCCTATGTCCTTTAAGGTGACCATTACTTTGAAAGATCAGCTTCGCCTGAACAGGACAGAGCTTACACTTTCTGAGAAGGAAGAATTTCTGCTGGTTGCCCATTATAATGGTGCTTATGATGGCAATGTAAAGTTTGAAAGTTCCGATGAATCCTATGTAAAAGTGGATGACAATGGTTTGGTTACGGCAATAAAAAATACCAAAGGGGATGTGAAAATTACCGCTTCCCTCACCAACTCTTCCGGTAAGACTATTACGGCAGAGTGTCTGGTGGTGGTAGAAGCTGCCCTGAACTCCTTTACTCTTGATCCGAATGTGACGGAAATGAGCATGTTTGTAGGGGAGAGTACAACCATTAAGGCTGTCATAAAACAGGCGATTAAGAACCCACCGTTATCATGGACCTGTTCCACGGTAAATTCAAAAATCTTTACCGTACAGGCTTCGGATGACAGAAAGAGTGCTGTTATTACTGCTGTGGGAACCGGTGGGGCAGATTTAGAAGTGACGAATACCGTGAACCCGGATGATAAAAAGACAATTCATATTACGGTTCTATCTCCTATACAGACTATTTCGCTCAAGCAGACAGAAATGTCGGTTCCGCGGTATAAGGATGGGTATAATATGAAAAAAGATGTTTCCTTCACACCTACCAATGCAAATGATACCGATTTGATTTGGACCAGTTCCAATCCATCCATTGCCACGGTCGATGAGGATGGATATATTTCATTTATAAATGCTGGAGTTACCTTGATTACCGTTCGACCGGTGAACAACCCCAATGGCGTTATGGCCTCGTGTCTGCTGACAATTACGGGCTCGGCGGATAAAGTTATCCTCAGTGAAAACGAGCTGACCATGAATGTGGGAGAGATTAAGAGCGTTGAACTGGATTTTGAGCCAATCAATACAACGGCGGATTTGACATGGACACCGACTGGTGAGACGAAGGACTGCGTTACGATACTTCCTTATGATGAGGAGAGAAGGCTTGCCTCCTTCCAGGCAAAATCGCCGGGGGTGGTTTACATTAATATTACATCAGCCTCGACCGGGACAGAGGTTTTGAAGATTACCGTTAAGCAACCCTCCACCGCACTGAATATCACACCGAAGGATGTGATTATCCGAACAGGTGATACCACTAGCCTGAAAGCGGGGCTTACACCGGCGAACTCCACGGATGATATTGTCTGGAAAAGTTATAATAATGCCGTGGCAAAGGTGGATGAAGAAGGGCGCGTCACCGGTGTGAAGTCAGGAATTACGTTTGTACAGGCGACTGCCTACAACGGCAAAGTAGCAGGACCAACAGCGGTCATCCAGATTACCGTTCAGGATGGCGTCAAAAGCGTGACGTTAGACTCGGCAGAGAAGACGGTTCGGGTGGGAAGTGCTATTACCATTGCACCAATATTTACTCCGGTAACGGCTTTTGATAAAGCTATGAGTTGGAAAGCGTCCAATGGAAATGTGAAGCTGGAGGCTTCCGGTGTTTCCAATGTGAAGGTAACGGGGGTAAAAACGGGAACGGCATTGGTGACAGGAACCACTGCAGACGGTGGATTTTCCGTATCCTGTCTGATTACTGTCCTGCCCCAGATTACAGAAAGCGATACCAAAGTGACAGTTTCGCCCAAATCTAAATATTTGGCAAAAGGCAAGTCCTTTTATGTGACAGCCACAGTGACCGGTACTTCCAACAAGAAGGTTAAGTGGAGTAGCAGTAAAAAATCAGTTGCCACGGTGACCTCAGGGGGTAAGGTAAAGGCGAAGAAGATTGGTACAGCATATATCAAGGCGACGGCGCAAGATGGCAGTGGCGCCTATGCCAGATGTAAAGTTCGTGTTGTTAGAAAAGTGAAGAAAGTGAAGTTGAATAAATATTCCGGACGTCTACTGGTAGGAAGTACGATGAAATTGAAAGCGACTGTGACACCGAAGAATGCCACCATTAAATCTGTGAAGTGGACCACAAACAAAAAATCGGTGGCGACAGTCAGCAGTTCAGGTCGTGTCCTCGGTGTAGGAGAGGGTATTGTGAAAATCAAGGCGACGGCAAAGGATGGATCCGGGAAATCGGCTACCTGCATTATACGGGTGTCAGAGCCGGTGGAAGCTACAGGAATTACCGTGGCCAACAGTGAAATTACGGTTGCCAAAGGAAAGACAGCACAGTCCGGAATTGCCTTGAATCCGGTGAATTCAACTACTAAGATTAAATACCACTCTGACAATCCGAAGGTGGCAACGGTAAATCAGTATGGTAAGATTACCACCAAGCGCGCCGGCCAGGCAACGATTTACGGAACTACTTCCACAGGCTTGTATGGATACTGTGACGTTCTGGTTGTTGACTTGAACCGAAAAGCGGTGACTATGAGGCAGTATGACACCGAGCAGCTTCGCGTGAATGAAATCAGTACCGGAGTTACCTGGTATTCCAGAGATATCAATATTGCCACGGTATCTTCAACGGGACTTGTGACGGGGCGCAAAAAAGGTACGACGACAATATATGCGGTTGTGAATGGCGTGAAACTGGGTTGCCGTGTAACCGTGAAAAAAATAAAATAAAATGGGAGGAACTCGTTGTTAGTTAATTTACATGTAAAGAATTTTGCCATTATTGATGAGATTGATGTGGATTTTGGCAGTAAACTGAATATACTGACTGGTGAGACCGGAGCCGGAAAATCAATACTGATTGGTTCCATTGGAATTGCTCTGGGAGCCAGGGTGTCACCGGAGATTATTGGAAAGAATGGCGATTATGCCATGGTGGAAATTGTATTTCAGATTGACGATGAGAAGACAGAGGAACAGCTTCGGGAACTGGATGTGGAGCTGGAAGATGGCCAGGTGGTGATTTCCCGGAGGATTACGGAGAATCGCAGTATTAATAAAATCAATGGTGCCAGTGTTCCGGTAAATGTAATCCGGCAGGTGGCGGCCTTATGTATTGATATTCATGGGCAGCATGAGCATCAGTCTCTGTTGCACAAGGACAAGCATCTTGCCATCGTGGATGAATATGCATCAGAAGAATGTTATCTTTTGAAACAGGAAATCGCCCGGTTGTACAGAGAATATAACGCTCTGAAAAAGGAGTGGGAACAGGATGCGGTTTCCGACGAGGAGCGGGCAAGACAGCAGGGATTCCTAAATTATGAAAAGCAGGAAATTGAAGCGGCAGCTCTCCGGCCGGGAGAAATCGAAGAGGTCGAAGAGACCTATCGCCGAGCCTCCCATGCAGGGTCTATTGTGGAAAGTCTGGGGATGGTACACCAGCTTACCAGCGAAACCGCAGGAAATGCGGTGAGTCATGCGCTTCAGAATATGCAGCGCATTGCAGGGCTTGATGAGAGTATCACCGGTTTTCAGGAGGAGCTTTTGCAGATTGAGGGACTCTTGGGAGATTTTAATCACGAGATTGCTGATTTTATGTCCGATTTCTCTTTTGACGAGAACGAATTAATGGAGATGGAACGGCGGCTGGATTGTATTCACAATCTCCAATCTAAATATGGCAATACCTACGAAGATATTATGAATCACCTTCAGGAAGTGGATGATAAGCTTTTGAAGTTTGCTGATTATGAGGCTTATCTTGAAGAGAGACGCCGGAAGATGGATGCTTGTGAAGAAGCGTTGAAAGACAAGTGTCACCTCCTTTCCGCAGAACGAAAAAAGGCGGCAGAGGCTTTGCAGGTGCAGATTGCAGCCGCACTTGCGGATTTGAACTTTGCTTATGTGGATTTTGAGATTGCCGTGACGCAAAAGGATACTTTTGGCAGCCAGGGATGGGATGAAGTGGAATTCCTCATTGCCACGAATCCGGGAGAGCCCAAAAGGAGTCTTGGCAAAATTGCATCCGGTGGTGAATTGTCCCGTATTATGTTAGCTATTAAGTCTGTTTTTGCAGAGACCGATCGGATTGGGACATTAATTTTTGATGAAATTGATACCGGTATCAGTGGCCGTACTGCACAGAAGGTTTCAGAAAAACTGAAACTTCTCAGTAGAAGCCATCAGGTTATCTGTATTACCCATCTGGCACAGATTGCTGCCATGGCGGATACTCATTTTGTGATAGAGAAAATGGTGCAAAAAGACCGTTCGGAGACGCAGATTCGGAAGCTTGATGAGCGGGAGAGCGAACAGGAGCTGGCTCGGATTCTGGGCGGTGTTGAGATTACGGAATCCGTACTAAACAATGCCAGAGAAATGAAAAAGCTGGCATCAGAACACCGTTCTTTCTGATAAAAAACGGAATAAAAGGATATACTAAACAGAAGTTATGAGAGTTTACTTGTGACTTCTGTTTTTCTGTGGAGTCTCAGGTAAAGGAATGGAGGAATGGCCTGTTGAAACAAAAACTGCGAATGATTCTTTTGTTTTTTTTAGTGGCGGATTTATGTCTTGTAGGATATATGGTGTATCACTATGTGGATGATTCGATTCCCGATTATTTGATGACTTATGTGGGAGAGGAGGAAGAAATTGAGCTCCCCTCTATTTTTGATACCGAGGAAACGGTGGAAGCGTTAAGTGTGAAAAACCACTCAGGAGGCTTTTCCATGTTATCAGAGGAGACCGGTGAGTATCAGGTGCCGGTAAAACTGTTTGGTGTAGTCCCCGTAAAAAATGTTGATGTCAAAGTAATTCGCAAAATGAAGGTGGCACCCAGTGGGCAACCCATTGGAATCTATGTGGAGACCAATGGCCTGCTCGTGCTGGATACAGCAGAGATCGAGGGAAGGGATGGCCTTACTTATGCCCCGGGAGAAAATGTATTAAAAGCCGGAGATTACATTTTGAAGTGGGACGAGACACCGGTAGCGACAATTCGGGATTTGAATGAGGAAATCCAGAGAACAAAGGACAAAAAAGTATCCGTTTTATTGCGGCGTAATGGGGAACAGGTTAAGGTGGCAGTGTGCCCTATTCTGGCGACAGACCGCACTTATAAAATCGGTACATGGGTCCGTGAGGATACACAGGGAATCGGCACACTCACTTATGTAACAGAGGAAGGGAAATTTGGCACGCTGGGACATGGAATCACGGATGTGGATACAGGCACGCTTCTCAATCTTCATGGGGGAGAGTTATTCCAGACAAAGATACTGGATATTACCCGGGGAACCAAAGGCGAGCCGGGGGAGCTGCAGGGATATATTAATATGGTGGCAACGAATGAAATTGGACAGATTTCCAGAAATACGGATGTGGGAGTTTTCGGGAAAATGGAGAGTGACCGAATCGAAGAGTATGCCGGTGACTTTGTTTCTGTCGGAATGAAACAGGACATTAAGGAGGGAAAGGCGTACATTCATGCCAATCTGGAGGGAAAGCCGAGGAAATATGAGATACAGATAGAAGAAATTAATCTCAACAGTATGGATAATAAAAGTATGGAGATCCGCGTGACAGATTCCCGTCTGCTTCAGCTTACCGGAGGTATTGTCCAGGGAATGTCAGGTAGTCCTATTATACAGGATGGAAAGCTTGTTGGGGCGGTAACACATGTGCTTGTGGATGATCCTTCGAGGGGATATGGGGTATTTATTGAGACGATGCTGTCGCAACAGAAATAATGCTGTCATTCCATGCTCCCTACCGTCGAAACTTGTTGAAATATAAAAAAAATATAAATAAAAAATAAAATAATTTTAGAATTACCCCTTGAAAAATGAAAAAAATTGGTATATACTTCCACATACAGTCAGTTTATAAAAAATTTATAATTAGATAAGGAGTGACCGTGTGTGGAAAAATTGAAGGTATTAATTGCTGATGATAATCCGAGAATTACATCCATGATAGAAAATATTCTGATGGACGACGATGAAATTCAGGTGGTAGGAACAGCAGAAGATGGTGTAGAAACATTGGGGATGATTGAAGAGACAAAACCGGATTTGCTTTTGTTGGATTTGATAATGCCTAAACTGGATGGTCTTGGGGTGTTAGAGAAACTTCACGAAAGAGAAGATGGGAAAAAGGTCCCGGATATTATCGTTGTGTCCGGCATTTCCCAGGAGCGAATTACGGATACGGCATTTAATCTGGGAGCGTCATACTATTTGCTGAAGCCTTTTGAGCCGGATATGCTTCTCTCTCATGTGCAGAAGTTCAAACCGGGAGCAAAAGCGAAGTTTATAGCCACAAGCAGTGACCACCGTCGCAATGAGGAACTGGCAAAGTACAATCTCGAGTCCGATGTTACCAACATTATCCATGAAATAGGCGTGCCGGCTCATATTAAAGGGTATCAGTATTTGAGAGATGCCATCATGATGTCTGTGGATGATAAGGAAATGTTAAACTCCATCACTAAAATTTTGTATCCTTCCATTGCGAAACAGCATGGTACGACGCCGAGCCGGGTAGAACGGGCAATCCGCCATGCCATAGAAGTTGCCTGGAGCCGCGGGAAAGTGGATACCATCGATGAATTGTTTGGCTATACCGTGCACAATGGCAAGGGAAAACCCACCAATTCAGAATTTGTTGCGTTGATTGCTGACAAGATCCGGTTGGAACAGAAAATGAAAGCTTAGCATCGTTGCGCTAAAAAAATCTTTTCACCAGTCTGATTTTAGTGTATAATAAACTTATTACGATTTCCTTGATGCATAATCAAGAAGAAAGGGGAGAGATATTTTGAAGAAAGTATTATTTGTTGCTTCTGAATGTGTTCCTTTTATCAAGACTGGTGGATTGGCAGATGTAGTTGGTTCTTTGCCTAAATATTTTGATAAAAATGAGTTTGACGTGCGGGTTATGATTCCCAAATATACCGCAATTCCAGAAGAGTATAAAAATCAGATGGAGTATATAACCCATTTTTATCTGGAACTTGCCTGGAGAAAGCAGTATGTAGGTGTGTTCCAGTTGGAACTCAACGGTGTGATATTCTATTTCCTGGATAATGAGTTTTATTTCCGGGGGGAAAAGCCTTACGGTGAAATTTATCAGGATATTGAGAAGTTTGCCTTTTTTGACAAGGCGGCATTATCCACGCTGCCTCTGATTGGATTCCGCCCGGATATTATTCATTGCCATGACTGGCAGACCGGATTGATACCGGTTTATTTACATGATGCTTTCCAGCAGAATGAGTTTTTCCGTGGCATTAAATCTATCATGACGATACATAATTTGAAATTCCAGGGAATCTGGGACAAGAAAACAGTAATGGACACGGCAGGGTTGGATGCATACTATTTCACACCTGACAAGTTGGAAGCTTTTGGTGATGCCAACTATCTGAAAGGTGGTCTGGTGTATGCGGATCAGATTACTACCGTTAGTGATACCTATGCAGAGGAAATTAAGATGCCATTTTATGGCGAAAAGTTAGATGGACTGATTAATGCCAAGGCAGGATGTCTTACCGGAATTGTTAATGGACTTGATTATGATGAGTACAATCCGGCGACGGATCCATTGATTTATGCCAACTATGATGCCCGTACCTTCCGCAAGGAGAAGATTAAGAACAAGAGAGGCCTGCAGAAGGAGCTGGGTCTGGCACAGGATGACCGGAAGTTTATGATTGGTATTGTATCCCGCCTGACGGATCAGAAAGGCTTTGATTTGATTGATTATGTAATTGAAGAAATTTGTTCAGAGGATACCCAGCTTGTTGTTTTAGGAACCGGAGAAGAGAAGTATGAGCATCTGTTCCGCCATTTTGCATGGAAATATCCGGACCGTGTTTCGGCGAATATTTACTATTCCAATGAGCGGTCCCATAAAATCTATGCGGCCTGCGATGCGTTCCTTATGCCGTCACTGTTTGAACCCTGTGGACTGAGCCAGCTGATGAGTCTCCGTTATGGCACGGTACCGATTGTCCGCGAGACCGGTGGTTTGAAGGATACAGTAGAACCGTACAATGAGTATGAGAGCAAAGGAACCGGTTTCTCTTTCTGTAACTACAATGCACATGAGATGCTCGGTACGATTCGTTATGCCAAGGATGTGTACTATAATAGGAAGAGAGAGTGGAATAAAATTATCGACCGCGGCATGGCGATGGATTTCTCGTGGAACAATTCTGCTAGAAAATATGAAGATCTCTACCGCAGAATGTAAAAAAAACCAATTTTATTCATTTTATACTTGAATTTTCAGGAGGAATTGGGTAGAATAGGTACTAGCAGTTTGTATATTTTTTAACAAACCAATATTTTAACTATTTTTAGGAGGAAATATCATGTCAGTAAAAGTAGCGATCAATGGATTTGGACGTATTGGACGTCTTGCATTCAGACAGATGTTTGGTGCAGAAGGTTATGAAGTAGTAGCAATCAACGATTTGACAAGCCCTAAGATGCTTGCACACCTGTTGAAGTATGATTCTTCTCAGGGTAAATATGCATTGGCTGATACTGTTTCTGCAACAGATGATTCCATCATCGTTGACGGAAAAGAAATCAAGATTTATGCTGAGGCTGATGCCAGCAAATGCCCATGGGGTGAGCTCAAAGTAGACGTTGTTCTTGAATGTACAGGATTCTATACATCCAAAGAGAAAGCTTCTGCTCACATCACAGCAGGTGCTCGTAAAGTAGTTATTTCTGCTCCGGCTGGAAATGACCTTCCTACTATTGTATACAATGTAAACCATGATACTTTGAAACCGGAAGATACAGTAATTTCTGCAGCTTCTTGTACAACAAACTGCCTGGCTCCTATGGCAAAGGCATTGAATGACTTAGCTCCGATTAAGTCTGGTATCATGAGCACAATCCATTCTTACACAGGCGATCAGATGACTCTGGATGGCCCTCAGAGAAAAGGTGACCTCAGAAGATCCCGTGCAGCTGCAGTAAACATTGTTCCGAACAGCACAGGTGCTGCAAAGGCAATCGGCCTTGTTATCCCTGAACTGAATGGTAAGTTGATCGGTTCTGCTCAGCGTGTTCCTTGCCCAACAGGTTCTACAACAATTCTTGTTGCTGTTGTTGAAGGTAAAGTAACAGTTGATGAGATTAACGCAGCTATGAAAGCAGCAGAGACAGAGTCTTATGCATACAACGAAGACGAAATCGTTTCTTCCGATATCATCGGCGCAACAGCTGGTTCCATCTTCGATGCAACTCAGACAATGGTATCTCCTATGGATGATGGAAATACACAGGTTCAGGTTGTATCCTGGTATGACAATGAGAACTCTTATACAAGCCAGATGGTTCGTACAATTAAGTACTTCAGTGAGCTGGCATAAATAAGAACAGTTAATTTATGATCCGAGAAGGGTCCGGTCGGAGTGGGCCGGACCCTTTTGATATAGTGAAAAGAAAATGGAGGGTTACTATGTTAAATAAGAAATCCGTTGATGACATCAACGTAAAAGGAAAAAAGGTACTTGTTCGCTGTGATTTCAATGTACCGCTTCAGGATGGCAAAATTACCGACGAGAATCGTTTGGTTGCAGCACTTCCTACAATTAAAAAACTGATTGCTGATGGTGGAAAAGTGATTCTTTGCTCCCATCTTGGTAAGCCGAAAGGAGAGCCAAAACCGGAGTTGTCTCTGGCTCCTGTAGCGGTTCGCCTGAGCGAGCTTCTGGGACAGGATGTGAAATTCGCAGCAGATGACAATGTAGTTGGTGACAATGCAAAAGCTGCTGTAGCTGCTATGCAGGATGGCGATGTTGTTCTTCTTGAGAACACCCGTTACCGTGCAGAGGAGACGAAGAATGAGGAGGCCTTTTCTAAAGATCTGGCTTCTCTGGCAGATGTATTTGTCAATGATGCATTTGGTACGGCTCACAGAGCACACTGCTCCAATGTTGGTGTAACCAAGTATGTAGATACCGCTGTTGTTGGTTATCTGATGCAGAAAGAGATTGATTTCCTTGGCAATGCTGTCAACAATCCGGAAAGACCGTTTGTTGCAATTCTTGGTGGTGCTAAGGTATCTTCCAAGATTCCGGTTATCGAGAATCTGTTAGATAAAGTGGACACACTGATTATCGGTGGTGGTATGGCATATACATTCATGGCAGCACATGGTGAGCCGGTTGGAAAATCTCTGTTGGAAGAGGATTACAAACAGTATGCTCTTGATATGGAGAAAAAGGCAGAAGAGAAGGGTGTAAAACTTCTGATTCCTGTGGATACAGTTGTAGCGGACGATTTCTCCAACGATGCCAATTTTAAAGTGGTAGAGAGAGGTGGCATTCCGGATGATATGGAAGGCCTCGATATCGGACCGAAAACAGCAGAGTTGTTTGCTGATGCAGTAAAGGGTGCCAAGACTGTAGTATGGAATGGACCAATGGGCTGTTTCGAGATGCCGAACTTTGCAAAAGGTACCATTGCGGTAGCAGAGGCTATGGCAAACTTGGAAGGTGCAACAACCATCATCGGTGGTGGCGACAGTGCATCCGCCTGCAATAACCTTGGTTTTGGCGATAAGATGACTCATATTTCAACTGGCGGCGGCGCTTCCCTTGAATTCCTGGAAGGAAAAGAACTCCCAGGTGTAGCTGCAGCCAATGACAAGTAAGGTTATGTCAGGAGAAAAGACAGCAGGAACTGTCTTACTCGTAATAGGAATTGTTGCTCTTGTGTTTAGTCTAATCTTTGCCTCTATTTTTTGTGGCATTGGTGCTTTTATGAAAGTAAAGGAAAACCAGACGCAGGAGGAATTTGAAGAATTTCAGAGAAAGGGAGCAGTGCAGACAGAAGGTTTGATTGTGGCTGATTCCCAATCGGGAGATGAAGATGGGACGACGGTGCAGTATGAGGCGGAAGGGGAAACTTATGAGGTATCGTACTCCTTATCCAATAGCAATTACCGTGCCGGACAGAAAGTTACTATATATTATAGTGCGGAGGACCCGTCCGAGAGCATCTTCCCGGATTTAATGATTGATACGTATAACTTGTTGTATATAATATTCCTGATTATAGGAATATCCCTGGGCGGCTTATTTTTCCTTGGTGGAATCATTATGCTCATAATCGGTATCCACCTGCGGAAAAAGGCGAAAAGGGAAATTTTATACCAGTAAAACAAAATGGAGGAAATCATGGCTAGAAAAAGAATTATTGCCGGCAACTGGAAGATGAACAAAACACCAAGCGAAGCAGTTGCCCTTGTAGAAGAGTTGCTCCCGCTGGTAAAGAACGATGATGTGGATGTGGTATTTTGTGTACCGGCCATTGATATTGTTCCGGTGGTGGAAGCAGTAAAAGGAAGCAATGTAAATGTGGGTGCAGAAAATCTTTATTTTGAAGAGAGTGGTGCCTATACAGGAGAAATCTCCCCGAATATGCTTGTGGATGCCGGTGTGAAATATGTTATTATTGGACATTCCGAGCGCAGAGAGTATTTTGCCGAGACGGATGAAACTGTCAACAAAAAAGTTTTGAAGGCATTTGAGCATGACATTACACCGATTATCTGTTGTGGGGAGTCTTTGGTTCAGAGAAAACAGGGAATTTATGTGGACTGGATTCGCATGCAGATAAAAATCGCATTCCAGAATGTCACAGCAGAACAGGCAAAAAAGGCAGTCATTGCTTACGAGCCAATCTGGGCCATCGGAACCGGTGAAACAGCAACAGCAGAACAGGCGGAGGAAGTCTGTGCGGCAATCCGTGCCTGCATCGGTGAAATATATGATGCGGCAACGGCAGATGCCATCCGTATCCAGTACGGTGGTTCCATGAATGCCGGAAATGCGGCAGAACTTCTGGCAAAACCGGATATTGATGGAGGCCTCATCGGAGGTGCTTCCCTGAAACCGGATTTTGGGAAAATTGTGAATGCATAGAAAAGTAAACGAATAGAAAAAGGAAATGTCGTTTTGTTTTTAGTGCAGAGCGACATTTCTTAATAATAAGGAGGAACCTATGAAAAAATTTATAGCAGGGTACTTTGCCTTGTGATTGGGGCAGCAGCGTTGATGTTAGGAGGATATGCAAAAAGTGTAACCTTGTCTGAGTTTATTGAAATCAAGGCAGAGGGGGCCAATGGGTACGGAACTATATCCCGCAATGTGAAGGAAGATGAGTTGACAGCTGAAATTTATGGTGAAGAACTGAAAGAGCTGGATATGAGCAAGATGAAGGACCTCTCCGATGCTGCAGATATGTACAAAGAATATCAAGAGGAAATAGAGGAATATAATAAGATTAAGAAAGCACTGGACGACATTGAGGTTGAAGTAGATAAGGAGTCCAAGCTGAAGAATGGTGATGTGGTGAAGGTGACTGTGAAGTTCCCAGAGGATCTGGAGGATGAACTGGATGTCAGCTTCAGTGATACCGAATACGAATACACGGTTTCCGGGTTGAAGGAAGTCAAGACCATTGATGCTTTTGCTGAGGATGTCATGAAAATTGAGTATGAAGGAGCTTCTCCGGAAGTATCTATGAATATCAGTAACGTGGCAAGTGAGAGCCCGGCGAATATGATTTCCTATAGTCTGGGACAGGAGGGACCATACAAAGATGGTGATCAGGTTACTGTTCAGGCAGACTATGACGAGGAAGAGTTGCTGGAGGAAGGTTATGTTGTGAAGGAGTCCAGTAAGACCATTACGGTAGCTAGTGATTACAAATATGTGGCAGCAGCGGCGGATATTCCAGAGGATTTTGACAAAAAGCTACAGGATCAGGCGCTGGATACGATAAAAGCGTATATAGCAGAGAAACCGGTAAAAAATATGACATGGACATGCAAAGGAAAGTATGTCAGAGCCTTCAAGGGGACAGATCGTGACTATGGAGAATCCCAGAATGTCATTTATTACGTGTTCAATGGAAAAGTGAAACCGGAGGAAAAGGGCTATAAAGCTAAATCGGTTAATCTTGCTGTACGTTACAATGATGTGATTATAGGAAAAGATGGAACTTCTACCTATATTCCGAGCGATAATGCACAGCTGGAAGACGATGGCGCTGAATATATGGACGTAGGTGGCTGGAACAGCATATATTGCTATCTGTCGGAACAGAAGCTGTTTGACAGCTGCATTCAGAAATACACGGATCGCTACAGTTATGAGGTGACAGGTGATTTGAAGAATTTAGGGTAAAATAACTTTGAAGAATTTAGGGTAAAATAACTCTTGACAGAACCGTCAGACGCAGGTATAATAGCAAATGTGTCTGGCGGTTTTGCCGGTTACAATGCGCGAGTGGCTCAGTTGGTAGAGCACAACCTTGCCAAGGTTGGGGCCGCGGGTTCGAGTCCCGTCTCGCGCTTGATGAACAAGAAAAAGGATACCCGAATAGGTATCCTTTTTCTTGTTTCGAGCCCAATCCCGGGCTCGAAGTTCGATTGTCTCCGTTTCACTTCGGTCCGCGCAAATCAGAGGTCCGCTGGACCTCTTGCGCCGTCTCGCGCTTTTTTTATGCCCGAAAATCGTTATTTCTGGACGGTAATCTCTGATAGGATGCAAAAAAGAACTCCCTTCATAGAAACCTATATTCGCAACGCGAATATAATTGCTTCTTATGAAGGGAGTTCTTTCTTGCATCTTTTTTACAAAACTTTTACTTCCCCCTGATTGTGAATTTTACATGAGAACCGTATATTGGAATTGTAGCAGAGAGGAAAAGTCTACAAAATAACCCGCATACGCGGCGATTCATGCAGAGAGCATGAGAAATGGAGGAAAGTATGAAGAGAATGAAAAAGGTAATCGCCTATTCATTGATTGCTTCCTTATCCGTATCTCTCCACAGCATCCAGGCAGGAGCTTATGGTGAGACAACAGAGAAGAGTACGTTAATCAATGACACAAAGCAAATTACGGATTACCAGACATGGAAAGAAAACACATGGACCGGCAAGGAATCCAATGATTCTGCCAAAATTGTGCTGACACCGGGTGCCACAGAGAAGGATTTGAACTTCGCATGGTATTCTTTGACAAAAGGGACACCGGCAGTGAAGGTTGGAAAGAAAGCAGATCTTTCGGATGCCAAGGAGTACAAAGGAACGGCTACAGACATTAACCGGTCCAATCAGGCAAACACCTATAAAGCATCCAACAAGGTTTCCATCACTGGAGTTTTTGAGAAAAACACGACGTATTATTACAGCTACACCAACGATGGAAAAACATGGAGTGATGCCAAGGCATACAATTCAAAAGATGCTTCCAATTACAAGGTAGTTCTGGTAGGAGACCCACAGGTTGGTGCTTCCGGCTCAGAAGGACAGGGAACAGCGGATGACATCAATATTGCAGTAGATACGTATAACTGGAACAAAACATTGACCAAGGTAAAAGAAAAGGACGGCGATGCCAGCTTTATCCTGTCAGTGGGAGACCAGGTGGATTATGCAGGGGTAGATTCCGGCGATACGAAAAATGTCAGAGAGAGTGAGTATGCGGGATTTTTATATCCGGAACTTCTCCGTACAATGCCACTGGCAACGGTGGTTGGAAACCACGAGAGTTTGGGAACCGATTACAAATTGCACTACAACAACCCGAACAGTACAGACAATCTG